>CAZVMY010000073.1:0-9567 GCA_964628955.1 uncultured Methylocystis sp. | reverse complement strand
CTTGTAGACCTCGATCAGCTCGTTGTTGAAGCCGTAGCGCTTCTGGCGGAACACGACAGGCCCCCGCGAGTCGAGCCGGACGGCGATGGCCGCCAGCACCATCACCGGCAGCGCGAGCAGCAGCAGCAGCGAGCCGACGAGCTTGTCGAACAGCCACTTGGCGATCAGGTCCCACTCGGCGATCGGCCTGTCGGCGACGTCCAGCATCGGCGTGCCGGCGATGTAGCTGTAGTTCCGCGGCCGGAAGCGCAGCTTCTGCATGTGGGCGGCGAGGCGGATGTCGACCGGGAGAACCCACAGCTTGCGCAGCATGGCGAGAATGCGCGCCTCCGCCGTCACGGGCAGCGCGAAGATCACGAGATCGACGCGCGTGCTGCGCGCGAAGGCGATCAGATCGTCGACGGTGCCGAGCTTTGGATAGCCGTTGACGAGATCAGGCGCGCGGTCGTCGGCGCGATCGTCGAAGACGCCGCAGATCCGCAGATCGGTTCGCGGATGGGCTGTCAGCGCATCGATCAGGCGGTCGGCGATCTCGCCACCGCCGACGATCGCGACGCGGCGGTCGAGCCGTCCGTGCCGCATCATGGCGCGTACGGCGAACGACAGCGCCGTCCGCCAGACGAGGATCAGGCCCAGCCCGACGACGTACCAGCTCGCGAAGAAGACGCGCGAGAAGACGCCCTCGAGCTTCATGAAGAACATCGCCGCAAATACCAGCAGGAACACCAGCGTCCAGCCGGCGGCCAGCCGCAAGATTTGGGGCGAGACCCGGATCAGGGAGGGCAGGCGGTAGCCACCGGCGAACTGGAACACTGCGATCGCCAGCAGCGCGAGCGACGGCACGGCCCAGACGTAACTCGGCGCGAAGCCGATAATCGGATGGACATAGACGAGATAGATCGCAGCGCCGCTGATCGCGATGAGCCCGAACTCGGCGAGACGCACGAGGGCGCCGAGCGCCGCGCTGGAAAACGTCGGTGCCGGAGGCAAGGCGATCAGCGTCTCGGCGAGGGCGGTGCGTGGCAGGGACAGCGTCGAAGACGCCGAGGGAGCGGCGCCGGTACCGTCGGTGGCCGAAGAGGGCCCCTGCCGCTTGCCTTCTCCTGCGCCGGCTGACGTCATCGGCGTCCGCGATCCTCGCGCCTTTCCCGGCGCACGTCTCCTGTCGGCCCCGGCGGGGCCGCGTAGATCATGGGTCAGTCATGGCAGCGAAGGGTAAACCTTTCGGTTACGCGACCGGCGAAACATGCCGGCCGGCGCCCGCGAAACGGTAGGCCTCGAGCACCGCCGTGGCCATGGTCTCGACCGAGAAGCGCGCCCGGACGCTCTCCCGCAGCGCATTCGCGGATCGCAGGAGCGCGTCTTCCGGCGTCATGATCGCGGCGTGCATCGCGGCGGCGAGTGCCTCGACGTCGTCGGACGGGACCAGGCGATCGGCATCCTCTCCGAAGATCTCCGGAATGCCGCCCACGTCCGTCGAAATGAGCGGCATGGCACAGGCCGCGGCCTCCAGAACGACGTAGGGCATCGACTCGAAGCGGGACGGCAGCACCATCACGCGTCCGCGTGCAAAGGCTTCTCGCGCCGCCATCGGCTGCGAGAAGCCGACGTTGCCCGTCAGGTCGAGCGTCTCCACGCTGCTGCGAAGCTGCGTCTCGTCGGGTCCGGCGCCCACGAGATGGAGCGTCGGAGCCCGGCCCATGCGGTCGCGCAGGAGCGCCGCCGCGCGCAAGAGGACGTCGAGCCCCTTCGCGAAGCGGAACTCGCCGATGTAGAGAAAGTCGGCTGCGTCCGGACGACGCCGGACCGGCTCGAACTCCCGGGCATGAAGGCCATTGAGAACCACTCGCGCGACGGCATCCGTGGGTCCGACGAACCGCCGGAAGCGGTCTGCCACGAACTGGCTCTCGAAGAGGAAGAGCGAGGTGCCGCGTTCGAGCACGCGCTCGACGCCCATGTAGATGCGATGCAGCGCCGAACCCGGATTGTAGTTCAGGCTGCCGCCGTGCGGCGTATAGGCCCGAACCGGTCCGTGCCGCCGGAACACGCCCGGAAGCCGGGCATAGAGGCCGCCCTTCGAGCCGTGTCCGTGCACGACGTCGACCGCTCTGCGGCGAGCCAGTCCGTCGATCGCGCGCTGCGCGGTGAGATCGCTCCAGTGCGGGTTCCGGCGCATCGGTAGCCGCGTGACGCCGAGGGCGAGCACCGGACGCAACGTCGCGAGCTGCGCTTCGGCCCTTTCGCCGCCCGTCGTCGAGTCGCAGACGAGGCCCACCGCGTGCCCGCGTTCGGCCTGTGCGCCGGCGAGGTCGAGCACGTGGCGGAACAGGCCGCCGACCGGCGCCCTGAAGACGTGCAGGATCCGCAGTGGCACGCCGTCGCTCAGAAGAAGCGCTCGCGGATGACGATCGTGTCGCCGGGGCGGACCGGCTCGGTGAGCGGCAGGCTGCCGGTGACGAGTTCGCCGTTGACCATCCGGGTCACTTCGGCATGGCCGCGGTTGGCGCGGGGCGAAAAGCCGCCGGCGATCGCGACCGCGGTCTGCACCGTCGCGCCGTTGACGAACGGATACTGCCCCGACTGGGTCACCTCGCCGAGGATGAAGAACGGCCGGTATTGCTCGACCTCGACCGCGACCTTGGGTTCGCGCAGGAAGCCGTTGCGCAAGCGCGCTTCGATCTGGCGCTCGAGCTGCGGGGTCGTCAGGTCTCGGGCCGTGACCAGACCGATCAGAGGCAGCGAGAGGTTGCCAGCGCCGTCGACCGCATAGCTGTTCGACAGGTTTTCCTGCCCGAACACGATGATCCTGAGCCGGTCACCGGCCGCGAGCCGATAGGGCTCCTGCGGGTCCGTCACAAGCAGGGCGCTGGTCTGGCCATGCCGGACGCAACCGCCGAGCGTCATGCTGCCGGCCAGCACGATCATCATGAGAGATCGGAGGAGAAGACCTCGCCGCATCGACGCACCGCATACTCATTGCACTCGATGAAATGATGCCGGGTCATGGTTAAAAAAGCTTGAGGACATCGCGATTTTAACCGACTGGCAACCCTCGCGCTGCTTTTCTGCGGATGGGCGTTCGACCCATGAGGAAGCGGTTTTGACCGACGGACGCGTGGCGACGGGCGCCAGCGAGATCGACCTGCGTGCGCTCCTGCGCGCACTCGGACGCTCGCGCTGGCTCATCCTCGTGCCGACGTTTCTGGTCATGGTCCTGGCGACCGCGGCCGTGAATGTCGTCAGCCCGCGCTACACCGGCGAGACACGGCTGCTGCTCGAGAATGCCGAGAACTTCTACACTCGGCCGGACAAGGACGTCGCCAGCCGTGCCGATCCGCAGATCGATGCCGAGGCCGTGCTGTCGCAGGTCCAGCTCATCATGTCGCGCGACGTCGCGCGCAGCGTCATGGCCGCCAACGAGCTGACGCAGCGCGCCGAGTTCGATCCGCTGATCGAGGGTATCAGCCCGCTGGCGAAGGTGCTGGTCCTGATCGGCCTGATCAAGAACCCGGCCGACGTTCCGCCCGAGGAGCGCGTGCTCGAAGCCTATTACGACAAGCTCAAGGCCTTCGCCGTGGGCCGTTCGCGCGTGATCGCGATCGAGTTCGAGTCGAAGTCGCCAGAGCTCGCCGCCAAGCTGTCCGGCGATATCGCGGCCGAGTATCTGCGCCGGCTGCAGGAGGCGAAAAAGGCGAGCGCGACCAGTGCCGGTGACTGGCTGGGGCGGACGATCGAGCCCTTGCGCCAGCGCACGCTCGACGCCGAGAACAAGGCCGAAGCGTTCCGCGCGCGGTCCGGCCTCCTCGTCGGCACCAACAACACCACGATCACGGCGCAGCAGCTCGCCGAACTCAACACCCAGCTCTCCGCGGCACGCTCCGCCCAGGCGGAGATGCAGGCGCGGGCGCGGTTGCTGCGCGATGCCGTCAGGGCCGGTCGCACGCTGGAAATTTCCGAGGTCGTGCGCGACGACACGGTGCGCAACCTGATCCAGTCCCGCGCCGTCCTTCAGGCGACGCTGGCACAGGAAAGCCGCACGCTCCTGCCGCAGCACCCGCGCATCAAGGAATTGCAGGCGCAGGTCGGTGGTCTCGACGCCCAGATCCGTTCCGCTTCCGAGCGGGCCGCGCGCGCGATGGAGAACGACGCCCGGGCAGCCGGCGCGCGTGTCGCGAACGTCGAGGTGGAGCTCGACCGCCAGAAGCAGATCGCAGCGACCGCCAACGAGAACGAGGTCCAGCAGCGCGCGCTCGACCGCGAGGCGAAGGTGCTGCGCGAGCAGCTCGACGGCCTGCTCGTCCGACAGCGGGATGCCGAGGCGCGTGACGCCGACAATGCCGTCAGCGCGGACGCACGGATCGTGTCGCGGGCCATCGCGCCGTCGACGCCGTCGTTCCCCAAGAAGGGGCCGATCATCTTCCTCTCGACGCTGGGTACGCTGGTCCTGCTGACCAGTCTCGTCCTCACGCGTGAACTCCTGTCCGGCCGCCCCTACCTCGCGGACGGACCCGAGATGCGGCACGAACCGGTCATGCAGCCTGTCGTCCCGGCACCGGCCGCCGGGTTGCCCGCGGTCCCCGGCGCGATCGTCGCGCCGGACCTGCCGAGCCTGCCGCCGGCCCCGGTGGTCGGAGTACGGCTGCAAGATGCAAGCGCCGAGCACGATTCAGCCATCGCGCATGAGCTGCCGCCCAAGGAACTGCCGCCCAAGGAACTGCCGCCCAAGGAACTGCCGCCCAGGGAACTGCCGCCCACAACTCTGACGGCGACCGATGCCCCGGCCCTGGACGGGAGCGCCTTCCAGCGCATCCTCGTCCGGGTGAACGAGGTCCGTCGGACGGGGCGGGCGCCGACCCTTCTCGTGTTCGCGGCCGACCCGGCAATCGGCGCGACGCGGGCGACGCTGGCGCTTGGCCGCCGCCTCGCCGCGGAGTTCCGCACCGTTCTGGTCGATCTGGAGACCGGCAGCGGCCGCTTCGACGTGGTCCTCACGACGCGGGACCCGATCGGGCTCGGCGAACTGCTCACCGGACAAGCGATGTTCGGGCAGGTCATCCACCGAGACCGCGGCTCGCGGCTCCATATCGTGCCCTCGGGCGCCGTGGCCGTCCCGCTCGGCGACGTGGCGGAGACCCTGGCGATCACGCTGGACGCGTTGGCGCAGGGCTACGAGATCGTGCTGGTCGATGCGGGCTCGGTCGAGTCCGCCATCGGTCGGGCGGCCGCCGCGGCTGACGCGGTACTGCTGGTGGGGCTTGCCGCGAATGCGGCCGTGCCCGCACCGCTCCGCGCCAGGCTCGACGCGCTGGGCGTCACCGACGTGATCACGCTGCCCGCCGAGCTCCGGCCGGTTTCGCCCGTCGCGCTGAAAGGCCGCAGCAAATCCGCCGACGCGGCCGAATAACGTCCGCCTCAACGCGTCGGTTCGGCAGGTCCCCGGCGCCGCACGCGCTCGATCAGATCGAGCAGGCGGGCATCCTGTTTGACCCTCCGCTTCAGGCCGTTCTTCGCGGCGAGCAATCCCGCCAGGACCCGACCAGGCGCCGACACCGCGACGAAACTGTCCACGAGCGGCTCCACCTCGTCACAGTAATGCAGCTTGTAGCTGGCCTCGCCGATGCCGAGGTCGAAGGTCCTGATGCCACGCCGGCAGCAGTCACGGAGGATCTTCATCAGCAGCACGTCGCCGGGACTGAACCGGGCGATCTCACGCCGCTGATCGAACGAGGTGAACATGCCGGAGAAGCGTTCGGCCGTGACCGCCGCGCCATAGACCGCGAGAACACGGTCTCCGGCCGTGAGTCCGTAAAGCTCGATGGCCGCGCCGGCCCGACCGGGCCCTGTCGTCGCGGCCTCGGCGAGAAAGGCGCGGGTGCCGTCCGTCGCGAACGGATCGGGGATGCCCTGCGCGCGCAGGCGCTCGGCCTTCTGGGCATGGAACGCCCCGAGCAGCGACGCCGCCTCCTCCTGCGTCGCCGCCAGAAAGCAGCGGATGGCGCCGATCTCGGCGAGCTTCCGCTCCTTGCGCGCGATCTTGCCGAGCGCGTCCTTCGAGAACCGGCGCGCGACGAAAGCGTCGGGGTCGGGGTCGAGCTGCACCTTGTAGGCGAGACTCGGGCTGGGTTGGCCGGGCAGCCTCGCCAGCGGATTCGCCCGTCCCTGCCAGACGAGAGGCTGGTTGGTGAAAGCGAAGACGCCGACGCCGCCCATTCGCCGCGCGATCTGTTTCAACAGCCCGCGCAGGTCCGCCTGGCCGACGTCGGCCGCATCGACGCGCCACAGCCCCAGGTTGAAGTTGACGTGTTTGCCGCCGAGAAAGCGTGCGACCCGAACCGGGCCGACCATGCCGGTGCCGAGGGGCAGCAGCATCGTGGGCCGCCCCACCGCGTCATGCGCGACGACGATGGCTGGCTCGAGGCCCTCCGCCGCGGCGAGGTGGCGAATCCAGGCGTCGATCCAGTCCGGCGACTGGTAGCCGCTGCCGGGACGGTCGGTGGCGAGCGCTTGCCATGCCGCCCTTGCCGGAGCCACCGAGTGGTGCACCTCCACGGTGGCGAACGGCTGGTCGCGGCCGGAGCCGCGACCCGTACCGCCGACGCCCCCAATGCCGATCGGCTCCGCTTCGATCGCTTCCGACACCCGTGGTCTCCGTGGCGATGGTCCGGCCGGGTCATTCTGCCGGCAACGGTCCGTCAACGCAGTTCATAGGCCGGGGTTGATGGCGGAGCCGTTAATCGCGAGCGTGATCTGCCTTGCAGGGATGACCCATCGGATGACGACCAGGCATCGCCTGATCCGCGCCGCGTTCGACGGCCTTCGCTTCAGCGGAGTGTCGCGGATGCTCGCGCCGCATCTGCGCGGCCGCGGCGTCATCCTGATGTTCCATCACGTGCGCCCCTGGCATGACGCCGATTTCGCGCCGAACCGGGGCCTTGAGATCACGCCCGCGTTTCTCGACGCCGTGCTCGGTCATCTCGCCACGCTCGGCTACGATCTCGTGTCCACGGACGACGTCCCCCGACGATTGTCGAGTACGGCGGAGGGCCGCCCGTTTGCGGCGCTCACGTTCGACGATGGCTATCGGGATTTCGTCGATCACGCGCTTCCGATCCTCCAGCGGCATCGGGCGCCGTTCACACTCTATGTCACGACGGGCTTCGCCGACCGGACGGCCACGCTGTGGTGGCTCGATCTCGAACATGCGGTCGCCGCCCTGGATCGTCTCGACCTCGGGGGCGTGGAGATTCCGGCAGCGACGCCGCGGCAGAAAAGCCGCGCTTTCGGCCTGCTCTACAGGCGGCTGCGCAGCCTGCCCGAACCGGCGATGCGGATGGAGATCGCGCGGCTCGCCGCGAAAGCGGGCGTCGACAGCCGGGCGAGCGTCGGGACGCTCTGCCTCGACTGGAGCGGCATCCGGTCGGTCGCGGAGAATCCACTGGCGACCATCGGCGTCCATACGATCACGCATCCGATGCTGGCGAAGCATGATCTGGAGATCGTGCACCGTGAACTCGCCGAGGCGCGGGTCCGGATCGAGGCCGAAACAGGCCGTCCGGCGCTGCATCTTGCCTATCCCGTCGGTGACGTCTCGTCGGCCGGTCCGCGCGAGTTCGAGCTCGCCCGAAGGCTGCGGTTCGCCACCGCCGTGACGACGCGGCCCGGCGTCCTCGCGGCAGACCATGCCGATCGGCTGACGGAACTGCCCAGGCTGTCCGTCAACGGCCATCATCAGCGGTTGGCGGATTTCGACGTGCTGCTCTCGGGGGCGCCCTTTGCGCTGTTGGGCGCCGCGGGCCGGCGGATCGCCTGACGTCAGGCGTCGCGCGGCCTGTCGAGCTTCTCCATCCAGCTGACCAGAAGCATCAGCGGCGGGGCCCAGGCGAGGCCCGCGACCGCATAGAAGACCGCCTGGCCGAGCTTGGAGGCACCGGCCAGCATCGGCTCGGCGAGAGCCATCATGCCGAGCGCGTAGACAACAACGAACACCAGCATCACGATGGCGCCGACGAATTTGCGCTGGCGTCGCGTCAAGGCTCTCTCCCGTTCGAGGTCATGGTGCGACGCCCTGCCGATTGTGGCATCGCGCTGCCCGGCCTATGTGACGGCTCGACATCATCCGATCAAGGGCGCGGCACGAGCACCGATGTCGCTGGTGCGGCCCGGTCCAGGGAACCGATCGAACCATGACCACCGTCGAGTCCGCCGCGTCGTTGTCTCTGCCGCATCGGACCGCGGCCGACGGGCTGAGTACGGTGCGCTCGTGGTTGCGCGCAGTGGCCGCGCTGGTGCTGCTCATGGTCCTCGTGGGCGGTGCGACGCGGATGACGGGGTCGGGCCTGTCCATCACGGAATGGCGGCCGGTGACCGGCGTCCTGCTGCCGTTCGGCGAAGCGGCCTGGCTCGCCGAGTTCGAGAAGTATCGGGCCATTCCCCAGTACGAACTGGTCAACCGCGGCATGTCGCTGGCTGCGTTCAAGGTGATCTATGCCTGGGAATGGGGCCACCGGCTGCTGGGCCGGCTGATCGGGATCGCCTATCTCCTGCCGCTGGCCGTATTCTGGTGGCGCGGGATCGTCCGGGGCCGCCTGGTCCTGGCGCTGCTGGGTATCGGCGTGCTGGGAGGCCTGCAGGGCGCCGTCGGCTGGATCATGGTGGCCTCGGGGCTTGAGCCCGGGATGGTCGCGGTGGCGCCGGTCAAGCTGATGGCGCATCTCACCCTGGCCGCCGTCATCCTGGCGCTGCTCGTCTGGATGGCGGAAGGGCTGGGAGCGAGGCCGAAATCCGCTCCGGGCGCCGCGACTGCCCTCGCGCTCGCCGGGCTGGTGATCGTGCAGATCGCGCTGGGCGCGCTGGTCGCCGGCGCCAGGGCAGGGCTGATCCACAACACCTGGCCGATGATGGACGGCGTGTTCCTGCCACCGGCAGCCGATCTTTTCGCCGTCCGGCCGTTCGCCGAGAACTTCGTCGACAACCCGACCCTGGTGCAGTTGAACCATCGGCTGGGCGCGTACCTGTTGCTCGCACTCGCGGTCTGGCACTGGCTGCGCCGCCGCGACGGCGGTGCAGCGGCCGTTCTCCTCGCCGTTGCGGCACAGGCCGTGCTCGGGATCGTGACGCTGCTGCTGGCTGTCCCGCTCTGGGCCGGGCTGGCGCATCAGGCGGTGGCGATGCTGGTGCTGATCGTGGTCGTGGTCGACGCCCGCCGCCGGCAGGGCGGATTTCAAGCCGCGGCGAGCGCCTGATCGAGATCGGCGACGAGGTCTTCCGGGTCTTCGAGCCCGATCGACAGCCGCAGCGTTCCCGGCAGGATTCCGAGCATCGCGCGCAGGTCCGCCGGCGCGTTGCGATGCGTCGTCGAGACCGGATGCGCTATCAGCGACCGGGTCTCGCCGATGTTGACGAGATGCGAGAACAGCTTCAGCCGGTCGAGAACGACGCGGGCCGCGGGCTCGCCGCCGTGGAGCGTCATCGTGAACACCGAGCCGAGCCCGTCCGGGCAGAGCGCCCGGCCGAGATTGTGCTGCGGATGGGACGGCAGGCCCGGATAGCTGACGTGCTCTACCGCCC
>CAZVMY010000072.1:0-9572 GCA_964628955.1 uncultured Methylocystis sp. | reverse complement strand
GTCCTCGATGGCGACCTCGAACTCCGGTTTGCAGCGGGTCGAATCGATGTTCTCGATCCGCAGCAGCAGCCGGCCGTGTTCGCGTGCCGCGAGCGCCTGATTGAGCAGCGCCGAATAGGCATGACCCAGGTGCAGGTAGCCGTTCGGGCTCGGCGCGAACCGGAAAACAGGTTGTCTCATTCCTGCAGCCATATCAGAAACGCTGCTCCGGCCTAAGCCGGAGGAGGTCGGGATGCGCCGTACGATCGAAACCGAAGCCGATATCGCCGAGGGTATGGCCGCGCTCGCGTCTGTGTGTCCGACCATGCGCATGGTCGGCGCCGCCGTCGGACAGCCGCCGCTGCGGCGACGCAGCGCAGGGTTCGAGGGGCTCGCGGGCATCATCGTCGCGCAGCAGCTCTCGGTCGCGAGCGCATCAGCCATCTGGACGAAGGTCGAGCGGGTCTTTCCGGAGCGAACACCCGAGGCCTTTCTCTCCGCCAGCGACGCGACGTTGCGTTCGGCCGGGCTGTCCGGACCGAAGATCAGGACGCTGCGTGCGATCGCCGCGGCGGTTCACACCGACATCCTGCCGATCGATCGCCTCGATGCCCTCGACGCGGACGAAGCGGCCGCGCTGCTGACATCCGTTAAGGGCATCGGGCCCTGGACGGCCGACATTTATCTCATGTTCGGTCTCGGCCATGCCGACGCCTTCGCGGCCGGCGATCTGGCTCTGCAGGAAGCGCTCAAGATCGCCGAATCGCTGGCCGAGCGACCGGATCAGAAGGCCCTTCTCCAGAGGGCCGAAGCATGGCGGCCCTGGCGTGCCGTGGCCGCCCGCGCGCTGTGGAGCTACTATCGGGTCATCAAGGCGCGTGACGGCGTCGTCGGACTCGCCTGATCGCCTTGCGCGTTTCGCCTGATCTCAATCGGACGGTTTCATGCCCCCACTCAACGGCCCACGCATTCCCGCCCGATCGGGCAAGGCGCGCCAGCTCGTCGTGTTCCTGCACGGCTACGGATCCGACGGCAACGATCTGATCGCGATCGGCCGCGAATGGTCGAAACTGCTTCCGGACACCGCCTTTTCGGCGCCGAACGCGCCCGAACGCTGCATGATGGCCGCGACGGGCTTCCAGTGGTTCGGACTGACGTTCCGCGATCCCGACGAGCGCGTGCGCGGCGTGCGGGCGGCCCGGCCGGTGCTGGACGCCTTTCTCGACGCGGAACTCGCGCGCCACGGGCTCGACGATACGTGTATGGCGCTGGTCGGCTTCAGTCAGGGGACGATGATGGCGCTCTACGGCGGGTTGCGCAGGCAACGACCGCCCGGCGCGATTCTGGGATACTCGGGCACTCTGGAGGATGCCGCAACGCTCGAGAGCGAGGCGACCGGAAGGCCTCCGATCCTGTTCGTTCATGGCGATCAGGACGAGGTGATCCCGGTCGAGGCCCTGTTCCTCGCCGGCGATGCGCTGCTCAAAGCAGGAATTTCGAGCCAGTGGCACCTGTCGGCGGGGGTGGGCCATGGCATCGATCCCGGCGGCATGATGCATGGCGCCCTGTTCCTGGCGCAGTCTCTCGGCGCCCGGTTCGAGGACCGGGTACCGGCCCGGCCACGCTGAGCCGGGGCGCTGCAGGTGGCCGGCAGTCTCCCGACGTGGTCTGGCAGGGTTCTTGATCCTGCCAAGTCTTATGAAAGACTGACCGCCGGTTTTCGCTGGCAGGCGCCGGTCAGGTTCAACATCGCGCGTGTCTGCTGCGACGACTGGGCCGACCAGAGCCCGCAGCGGCCGGCCGTCATCGAGGTCGGCGCCGACGGCCGCGTGCGCCCGCTGCTCTACGGCGAACTGCGCGAACGCGCGAACCGGCTCGCCAACGGCCTGCGCCGTCGGGGAGTCCGCGCCGGAGACCGGGTCGCGATCATGCTACCGCAGGGTCTCGAGGTGCCCGTCGCGCACATGGCCATCACCAAGCTCGGCGCGATCGCCCTGCCGATCGCGGCGCTGTTCGGCGTCGACGCCCTCGCCTACCGGATCCAGGACGCCGGGGCCGGCGCCCTGATCACGAACGCTGCCGGTCTGGCGAAGCTGCGGCAGGCGGAACCGCCGGTCGCGCCCGCACTGGTGATCTCGACGGATGGCGCCGACGCCGGCGTCGTCGGCTGGGACGCGCTGCTCGCCACCGAACCGGTGGAGTTCGAGACCGTCGACACCGCGGCCGAGGACCCGGCGATGATGATCTACACCTCGGGCACGACAGGCCAGCCGAAAGGCGCCCTGCATGCGCATCGGGTGCTGATCGGGCATCTGCCCGGAATCGAGATGCCGCACGAGTTTCTCCCGCAGCCCGGCGACCGGCTGTGGACGCCGGCCGACTGGGCCTGGGCCGGCGGACTTCTGAACGTGCTGCTGCCGGGGCTTCTCTACGGCGTCCCCGTCATCGCCAAGCGGTTCGAGAAGTTCGATCCCGAGGAAGCTTTCCGGCTCATGGCCGATCACGCGGTGCGGAACACCTTCGTTCCGCCGACGGCGCTCAGGATGCTGCGTACCGTGCCCAACCCGCGCGGACGCTTCGACCTGAAGCTGCGCACCGTCGCCTCGGGCGGCGAGGCGCTCGGTGAACCGACGTTCGCCTGGGGGCGGGAGGCGCTCGGTCTGTCGATCAACGAGTTCTACGGCCAGACGGAATGCAACCTCGTGCTGGCCTCGGCCGCCGCCCTTGGCGTCGGTCGCGCCGGCGCGATCGGCCGGCGCGTCCCGGGCCACGACGTCGCGGTGATTCGCGACGACGGGTCGGTCTGCGCTCCTGATGAAACCGGGCAGATCGCGGTCCGCAGGCCCGATCCGGTGATGTTCCTGGAGTATTGGCGAAAGCCCGAAGCGACGCGCGACAAGTTCATCGGCGACTGGATGACGACCGGCGATCAGGGACGGATGGACGCCGACGGCTACTTCAGGTTCATCGGCCGCGACGACGACGTGATCACCTCCGCGGGCTACCGGATCGGTCCTGTGGAGATCGAGGACTGCCTCATCAAGCATCCGGCGGTGGCGCTCGCCGCGGCCGTCGGCAAACCGGACGAACTCCGGACGGAGATCGTCAAGGCATTCGTCGTCCTGAAGCCGGGGGTGGCGCCATCGGCGGCGCTGTCGACCGAGATCCAGACCCATGTGCGAACGCATCTCTCGTCACACGAGTACCCGCGCGAGATCGAGTTCATCGACGCGTTGCCGCTGACGACGACGGGTAAGGTGATCCGCAGGCTGCTGCGCGACCGCGGCTAGGCCGGCAGCTCAGTGGCCGACGATGGCGCCCAGCGTGCGATGCGTCGCGCTGCCCAGACCACGCTTCAACCGCTCCCGGACCCGCGCCGCGAGCGCGGCGGGACCGTCGCCAAACCCGATCATGAGATCGGCCACGCCGAGCCGCAGCGCGGTCTGCGGCAGAGCGAGCGCTGCGTCGTCCGTTTCCCAGGCCGGAGCCTCACGCCAGACGTACCAGTTGCCGGAGCCCACGGCCGCGTCCGCGGCGACCAGGACCGCGACAGAGCCGCCGGGTCCGGACGAAGGCACCGGCCGGATGACCAGCCGGCCGTCCCGCAGCAGATATCGCGTGGCAGCACGAAAGAAGGCCGTGCGACCGGGATCATGCAGAATGGCATCGCGCGCCGGCGAGCCCCCAGGAGCGGCATCGGCGGCGAGAAAACGCTCGACGAGAGCGCGGCCGCGCTCCCCGTCGATCGCGCTCGGCCGCGGCCAGTCCCGGAACTGAAGCAAGGTGCCTCGCGCAAGCGCCTCGTGCCGGTAGCGATGCCGCCTCGCATGCCTGACGACGAGACGCGCCACCGGCCCGTGTTCGGGCAGCGTGCGCATCAGCAGGCCGGAGAGCCCTGCGCTGCCCGAAGCCCAGCCGATCAACGCTGCGAGCGCCGGTTCGGCGGCGTCGCGATCGAGCAACGGCGTGCCGAGCGGCATGAACTTGTGTCGCCAGCCCCGGGCGAGGCGGGGTCCCAGCGCGATCCGCGACAGCACGACCGGAAGCAGGCCGACCAACCGGCGATCCGTCGTACGCCCTTGCCATGCGAGCAGGAACACCGGGTCTCCGGCATCGGCGAGATGGCGCAGAGCCGACGAGACGATCGCAGGAGATAGAAACGGATTAGGCTCGATCGCCCGGTCACAGAGCTCCCGCCAGGCAGTTTCGTGCGCCTGCAACTGCGGGCCGGTCAGCGCCGTCACCTCGACCGGGCCGGCCGAAGGCGCCAACGCCGCGGCGACGCTTTCTCGCGAGACCCGTTCCAAGACCGTCATGATGTCCCGATCCGTCCGCATCGACCGCCGACGCCGTCCCGATCCGGGACGTCTTCGCAGGGTCTAGGAAGGGTCAGTCAGTTTTCATGCCGTCGGCCGCGGACCGACGAAGGCGGTCCACAGACGCTCGACGAAGGCGGCATCGAGATCGCGGGTGATGAACACGAGCCGCGTGTCGCGATCCGCATTGGGCCAGGCATCGAGGTACTCGGGCGGGTGAAAGACGTGCTGCACCCCATGCAGCACGACGGGACGTTCGGGGTCCTCCACCGTCTTCACGATCCCCTTGACCCGCAGCAGACGGGGACCGTGGGCGGACCGCAGGAGTTCCTGGAACAGCGACAGCGCACCGGACGGGATCGCGTCCGAACAGCGGAACGCGAAGGCCCGGATCGAGGCATCGTGCCGGTTGGGATCGTGGGGGTCCTGGTCGCGCCGCCCCTGCGATCCGTCACCGCCGTCCGGCGCGCTGGACCCATGCGGATGACCGCCGTGCTCCGCATCGCCATGGTCGTGTCCATGGTGATCGTGGCGATGCCCCCCGAATCCCAGCAGCGCCTCGTCGTTGAGCCAGCGGCCGACGTCGGCGATCTTCCCTGTGACGTCGAACAGCCCGCAGTCGATGATGGTCTCCACGTCGGCCGAGGAACCGGTCTCGACGATCGGCACCGCCGGATTGAGGCGTCTCAACCGCGATCGCAACGCGTCCAGTCCGCCTCGCTCCGCCCCGTCGACGCAGAGTTCGGCCTTGCTGACCACCAGCCGGTCGGCCACCGCGACCTGCTTCACCGCCTCGACGTGCGCGTCGAGCGTGTTCGCCCCGTTCACGGCATCGACCACCGTCACGACGCCCTCGAGCCTGTACCGAATCGACAGATAGGGATGCGCCATCACGGTGTGCAGGATGGGCGCGGGATCGGCGAGGCCCGTCGTCTCGATCACCACCCGGCGGAACGGCGCGATGCGTCCGTTATCCCGCTTGCGGAGCAGCCCTTCCAGCGTCGCGATCAGGTCTCCCTTGATCGTGCAGCAGAGACAACCGGCGGAAAGCAGCACCATGTCCTCGTCGGCCACCTCGATCAGGAGATGATCGAGACCGACCGAACCGAACTCGTTGACGATCACAACGGTGCCGTCGAGCGCAGGCGTCTTGAGCAGTCGGTTCAGCAGCGTCGTCTTGCCGGCCCCGAGGAAGCCGGTGAGGATGGTCAGCGGGATCTTGGGCTGCGGTCCGCTGGGCCTCTCGAACGGGCTCACGTCGCACTCCCGCGGCAACACGCCTATTCGCGCGATCGCGTCGGGGACGACACCGGTCGGCGCTGCTCGACAGGCGCCAGCGTCACCGTCGCCGGTCTGGCGACGGGCGCGGCCTTGGACGCTCCAGCCTTGACCTTGACGGCCTTCGACTTGGGCGCGGTCACGACCGGCCGTGTCGGCAGCGGCGGCAATCCACGAACGCCGGGAGGCGGCGGAGCGTTGTCGAGATTGACGCCGGCCGACACGGCCCGCGCCTCGATGGCGCCGAGACGGCGCTGCGGCTCGCCCGCCGCCGGCGCATTGGCTCGCAACCCTGCCGCCGAGGCCGGCCGGAGCGGCGCCAGAGCCCGCGCGGTGCTGGCCGGACTGGTGAGCGCCAGCGGTGCTCCGACGGCACCGTCGGCCAGCGCCGGCGCGACACCGGCCGGCGAGAAAGCTTCGGTCAACGTTCCCGACCAGCCGAAGATGCCTGCCGACGCGGCCGGCGTCGTCCCGGTCGATGCTGCGGCCTGACCTGTCGAGGGCGGGGTCTCGGCCGCGCCGCCAGGCGTGGCGCCGGTGGCGAGAAGGCGGCCGGCGGGCAGGGCCGGCGTGGCCGCGAAGGCGTTCGCGCGCGGCGCCGGCTCCCGTGAGACGACGGCCGACGCCGGCGCCTGCGGTCCGACCGCGACTGCCGTGCTGCCGGGCGCCGGGCCCAGGAACACCGGGATCGGCTCGAGGTCGGCCCGTGGCCCGAGCGCGATCCGCCCGGTTTCCGAGCGGACGCCCACTCTCGTCGAACCGATCGGACCCTGCGGCGGCAGGAAGAACGAATACGCGCTGTTGTTGTTGTCGCCGCCGAACGTGGCGGCATCGGCGTAGATGGCGCCGTCGTTCTGAAAGTCTTCCGAAAGCGCGACGCTGCTGCGGGCGCGACCGCAGATCTCCTGCCGCATGTTCGGCGGGGCGTCGTAGCCGCCGGAACCGAGCGAGGCCAGAGACGCGCCGGTGCCGTTGCCGGAAAAGCCCTTGTCGAGCAGTTGTGCCGCCTTGATCGTGCGTTCCGCACCCGACGCCGCGCCGAGCACCACGGTGATGAGCGTGCGGCCGCCCTGCTGCGCGAGCGCCACGACATTGAAACCCGAGGCACAGACGAACCCCGTCTTCATGCCCATCGCGCCCGGATAGCGGCCGATCAGGCCGTTGGTGTTCTTGAAGACGCGGTTGCCGAGCTGCACGGCTCCGATCGACCAGTAATCGCGGTACTGCGGAAAATCGCGATAGAGGGCCCGGGCCAGAAGCGCCAGATCGCGGGCGGAACTCTGGTGGCCGGGTCCGACGAAGCCGTGCGGATTGACGAAATGGCTGTCGACCATACCCAGCCGTCGAGCTTCGGCGTTCATCAGGGCCGAAAAGCCGTCGACCGAGCCTGCGATGCCCTCGGCGATGACGACCGCGAGATCGTTCGCCGACTTGACCATGAGAATCTTGAGGGCGTTGTCGAGCGTGATCTGCTGGCCAGGCCTGATGCCGATCTTGCTCGGTCGCTGCCGCGTGGCATTCGCCGAGGCGATCAGCGGCGTATCGAGCGTCAGGCGCCGGCCTTCGATGGCCTTCAGGGCGACGTAGGCCGTCATCAGCTTCGTCGTCGAGGCCGGATGCCAGGGTCGGGTGGGCTCCTCGGCGTGGAGCACCGATCCGGTCGAGGCATCGATCACGAGCGAGGGTGCTGCGGTCCCGACCTCCGCCGCGAGGGTCGCTGCCGTCGCCAGCAGCGCCATCAGGACCGTGCTCTTGCCGGTACGGCCGGCGCGGACCTGACGAAGCGCGGACCGCGTCGTCGCGGGGCCCCGTTTCGCAGACCGCAGTTCGTCGGCCGCATCCTTTGCATGCTGCATCGGCTGGAGGTCCTCGGCGGCGGTGGTTCGGCGGGCGATCCCCCAACGTCTACATGCGTCGCGCAGCTTTGAAAACACCGGCGGCGGCAGAACCCTGCCAGACGAACCGGCGCCGGATTCGACTCGGACTCCCCTCAACCGCTACGACCGGGTTCCCATGACACACCGCCGGACGGTGACACTCTTTGGATCTCACCCTGCTCTGGATCCCGGCGACCATCATCGCAGCCGCCGCGCAGACCGCGCGCAACGCGATGCAGCGAAGCCTGACGGCGCGGATCGGTACGGTCGGCGCGACGCAGGTCCGCTTCCTGTACGGGCTGCCTTTCGCGATCCTGTTCCTCGCCATCGTGTCATTTGCGAGTGATCAGGTGCCACCCAAACCGTCGATGACGTCGATCGGCTTCGTGTGCCTCGGCGCCGTGGCGCAGATCGTCGCGACCGGCCTGATGCTGATGGCGATGAAGGATCGATCGTTCGCGACCACGACCGCCTACACCAAGACCGAGCCGGTGCAGGTTGCCGTCTTCGCCTTCGCGATCCTGGGCGATCCGGTCAGCGCGACGGCAGCAGTCGCCATCGTGGTCGCGACGGCAGGCGTGATCCTGATGGCGCGGGCGCCGGCCTCAAGCAGCCGGGAGACGGCCGGGACGACGACCGGCGCGGCACGATCCGCGTTCCTCGGAATTGCCGCAGGGGCGTTCTTCGCCATCGCCGCCGTCGGCTTCCGCGGCGGGATACTGGCGATTCCCGAGGGCTCCTTCGTGCTTCGCGCGAGCGTGGTTCTGGCCCTCGGGCTCGGCATCCAGACGCTGCTGCTCGGTGCCTGGATGCTGATCGCGGACCGGCCGGCGCTCACCCGGAGCCTCGCCTTGTGGCGACCCTCGCTGTTTGCCGGTTTCATGGGTGCGTTCGCGTCGCAGTTCTGGTTCATCGGCTTTGCCCTCACCAGTGCGGCCAACGTCCGGACGCTGGCGCTGGTCGAGGTATTTTTCGCCCAATTGGTGGCACGACGTCTCTTCGCCCAGGCTACGACCGGCCGGGAGCGTCTGGGCATGGTGATGATCGTCCTCGGCGTCGGCGCATTGCTCGCCGTCGGCTGAGGCTGGCGGGCTCGACGCGGCGGCGGACGGCTTGCCCTTCCGATCCGGAAGCGCAACATGTGTGCCTGCACTTCAGGAGAGTAGCGATGACCGCATGCATCGTCGGCTGGGCGCATACGCCCTTCGGCAGGCACGACGGCGAAACCGTCGAGAGCCTGATCGTCCGCGTCGCAACCGACGCCATGGCGCATGCCGGTGTGGCTCCCGGCGACGTCGACGAGATCGTTCTGGGACATTTCAACGCCGGCTTCTCAGCGCAGGACTTCACGGCTGCGCTGGTGCTGCAGGCCGATCCCGATCTCCGCTTCAAGCCGACGACGCGGGTCGAGAACGCCTGCGCCACCGGTTCGGCGGCCGTGCATCAGGGCATCAAGACGATCGCCGCCCGCCAGGCGAAGGTTGTGCTCGTGGTCGGCGTGGAGCAGATGACGAGCACTCCCGGCCCCGAGATCGGCCGGAACCTTCTGAAGGCATCCTACCTGCCCGAGGACGGCGACACCCCGGCGGGGTTCGCCGGAGTGTTCGGCAAGATCGCACAGAGTTATTTCCAGCGGTACGGCGACCAGTCGGATGCGCTCGCGATGATCGCCGCCAAGAACCACCGAAACGGCGTGGCGAACCCCTATGCCCAGATGCGCAAGGATCTCGGATTCGACTTCTGCCGGCAGGAGAGCGACAAGAACCCGTTCGTGGCCGGCCCCCTGAAGCGGACCGACTGCAGCCTTGTGTCCGACGGCGCGGCGGCGTTGATTCTCGCCGACGTCGATACGGCGCTGCGCATGAAGCGGGCCGTCGTGTTCCGCGGCACCGGCCACGCGCAGGACTTCCTGCCCATGTCCCGGCGCGACATCCTCGCCTTCGAGGGTTGCACGGAGGCCTGGCGTCGGGCGCTGGGACAAGCCGGCGTCTCGATCGGAGACCTCTCCTTTGTCGAGACCCACGACTGCTTCACCATCGCCGAACTGATCGAATACGAGGCGATGGGGCTGACCGCACCCGGCGACGGCGCGCGGGCCGTCAAGGAGGGCTGGACGGAGATG
>CAZVMY010000071.1:0-9650 GCA_964628955.1 uncultured Methylocystis sp. | reverse complement strand
TGGAACCAGAGATGATCCTTAAGGCGGTTGCGTGGGGAGGCGTCGAAGAGCCGGACGGCATCGATCGAGGACATTGCTGCGACTGCGAAGGCCGGTAGCGGGACAGTCATTGGACTCGAAAACTCGTTGGTCGCTCCGTTCGCGACTCATTCTGGCGTGATCAATTCCAGCGTCCTTCTGTGGCGAAACAGGTGGCGGACCGATCCCAACTTCCCGCGCCATGATCCCCGGGCCATGATTCCCGGGCCATCGTTCCCGAGCCACGACGGGATCGGAACTGGGCCGTCCATCGATGCCCGGCGTCGCCGCAGGCGAGACCCGCCCGCCGATGCAGCATGAATGAGGATCCATGCAGCCACGCATGGCACACATGCGGATCGGTCGGGGCGGAACGGCCGATCCGTCATCGTCGCGGCAAAAGGCACGGCGACGGGCGTTCCGGCGCCGAACGCCGGCGCAAAAGGACGCTGCCGGCAACCGTTTGCATGGCCGATCGCAGCGGGCCGGCGCGAGCGGATTTGGCCGATGGCGCCAACGGCGATACACTGATGCCCATACTTTATTGGAATGCAGGTTCTTGATGTCGATTGCCACGCCGTCCGGTATCGCCGACGGACCCCTGAAAGCCGAGCTTCGCCGCCTGTCCCGGCCTTACGGGCTGGTCGTTGCGCTCAGCTGCGTGATCCCGATCTTCTATCTCGTGACGCCCATCTTCATGATGCAGGTGGCCGAACGCGTCCTCACGAGCCACAACGAGACGACGCTCTTCTTCCTGCTGGCGATCTGCCTGTTCATGATCGCCATCTGGGCGGCGGTCGACGAAGCGCGGCGCGAGACGCTGCGCCGGGTCGGATTGGTACTCGACGAACGGGTCAGCCGCCGCGTCTTCGAAGCGCTGCATCGCAACGGCAAGGGCAACCGCAACGATTCGAGCTTCATCGTTCTCAACGACATCAACCTCGTGCGAGACGTGCTGTCCGGCCCCATCGTCATCTCGATCATCGACAGTCTCTGGGCGCCGCTCTTGATCATGGCGCTTTATTTCATCCATCCGGTCTATTCGGCGCTCGCGATCCTGCTGCTGGTACTCAACACCGTCGTTTCGGTCGCCGGCTTCCTGGTCGGCCGGAACGGCGCGCGCCGGGCCCAGGAGGCGCAGATTCAGGAAACGGAGTTCGGGGTCGCGACCGCGCGCGCGGTCGAGGCCTCGCGCGGCCTGGGCATGGTGCCGCGCCTTCGCGATCGCTGGTACCAGATCCACCGTGCCATGCTGGGCTGGCAGTCGGCGGTCGCGAGCCGCTCGATGCCGCTCGCCGCCATCGGCCGCGCGTTGCGCCAGGCCGAGAACGTCGTGGTCATCGCGATCGGCGTTCACCTCTATTTCAAGCAGGAGGTCAACGTCGGCGCCGTGTTCTCGACGATGATCATCCTCTCGCGCGGGCTGGCGCCCGTCGAGGCGGTGATCGGGTCGTGGCGGGGCATCTACAGCGGCCTGCTCGCCTATCGCCGGGTCGACGCCGCCCTCAGGGTCATCGAGGGCATCGAAACGCGGCTGCCGCTGCCGGCACCCGAGGGGCGCCTCGAGGTTAACCGCGTCTTCGCGACCGCACCCGGCCGCGAGGCGCTGGTGCTGAACGACGTCTCGTTCGTGCTCGAGAAGGGCCGCGTGCTCGGCATCGTCGGTCCGAGCGGCGCAGGCAAGTCGGTGCTGGCGCGGCTGCTCGCCGGCATCTGGCAGCCGACCCGCGGCAACGTCTCGCTCGACGCGCATGATCTGACGCATTGGGACGAGGACCAGCTCGGCAAGCATCTCGGCTACATGCCGCAGGACGTGGAACTGCTTCCGGGCACCCTCGCCGAGAACATCGCGCGCTTCGATCCGGCGCTGGCGGAGTCGAGCGAAGGCGTCCTCAGGGCGGTCGAGATCGCCGGCATCTCCGACCTCGTCCGGAGCCTGCCCAACGGCTACAACACCAGGGTCGGCCCGAAAGGGCACGTCCTCTCGGGTGGGCAGCGGCAGCGGGTCGCGCTGGCGCGTGCCGTCTACGGCGACCCGCGGCTGGTCGTGCTCGACGAGCCGAACTCCAATCTCGACGCGACCGGCGAGAAGGCTCTCGGCGACGCGATCGACCATCTCAAGGCGAAGGGCGTCACCGTCGTCGTCGTGACGCACAAGGTGAACCTCCTCGTCTACTGCGACGACATTCTGGTGCTGAATGCGGGCAGCGTGCAGTCGTTCGGCTCGCGCGAGCAGATCCTGAACCGTGTGACGCGGATGCAGCGTCCGGTCCCGACGCTGGCCTATTCGGCCGGCACGAGCGGAGTTTGAGCATGTCGAGCACGGTTCCGTCCGACGACCACGTGCCGGTCCCCGACGCCAATTGGCGCGGACCGCTGCGGCTCGGCTTCGCGCTCGTCGTCGTCCTGTTTGGGGGCTTCGGCGGCTGGTCCGCGTTCGCGACGCTGGCCTCGGCCACGATCGCGCCGGGCGTCGTCGCCGTCGAGAGCAACCGCCGGACCGTCCAGCATCTCGAAGGCGGCATCGTCAGCGAGATCCTGGTGCGTGACGGGACGGCCGTGGCGCCGGGCGAGGTGCTGGTGCGGCTCGAATCCGTCAGGGCGGAGATCAGCGGCGATCTCTATCGCAACCAGATCGCCGGGCTGCTCGCGCAGGACGCCAAGCTGACGGCGCAGCGCGACGGCGCCGAGCGGATCACCTTCCCGGAAGAAGTCCAGCGGCGGGCCGCCGATCCGCTGGTCAGGGCCGCGATCGCCGACCAGACCCGGCAGTTCGACGCCCGACGCGAGACGCTGCACCGCATGGTCGAGGTGTTCACCGCCCAGATGCAGCAGACCGAGCGGATCATCCAGCAATCCGAGGTCGACCAATCCACATTGAAGGTGCAGGTGGAGAACATCACCCGCGAACTCGCCTCCCTGCAGGACCTCTACCGGCGGGGCCTCGTGCCGACGACCCGCGTCAATCCGCTCGAACGCGAACAGACGCGGCTGCGCGGCGCGATCGACCGGGCCCGGCTCGAGGGCGAGCGCGGCCGGGCGCAGCTCTCCGAACTCCGGCTGCGCAGCGGCCAGCTCCACGACGAATATCGTCAGGAGGCCGCGACCCAGCTGCCGGACGTGCGGCGCGCGATCGGCGACGCGCGGCAGAACCTCAAGATTTCCGAGGATCAGCTCAAGCGGATCGACGTCAAGGCGCCCGTCGCCGGCGTCGTGCAGCAATTGCGTATCTTCACGGTCGGCGGCGTGGTCAGGCCGGGCGAGCCGATCCTCGACATCGTGCCGTCGACGGACAACTTCATCGTCCGCGCCAAGGTCTCGCCGATCGACGCCGACCGGGTCCGCACCGGGATGGAGGCGGAGGTGCGTTTTCCGCAGTTCCAGAAGTTCTCAGCGGCCCTGATCAGGGGCGTCGTCCGCAGCCTCTCGACGGACCGGATCCTCGACGAGCTCAGCCGCGACTACTACTTCAGCATGGAGGTGAGCATCGACAAGGCGTCCGTACCGCTCGAGCTCGTCGACAAGATCACGGCCGGCATGACGGTCGAGACGGTCGTCCCGACCGACGGCCGGACCGCATTGCAGTATCTGGTCTCGCCACTGATCAATCGCGCCTCGGTGTCGATGCGCGAGCGCTGACGGCAGCGACATGGGAGAATCACGGAACCGGGCATGGCCGCTCGCCGGGTTCGTCCATGATCTGCGCGATCTCGCGGACCTGACCGGGCCACGAACGCACCAGGCGGCACTGCGCCGGCTCGCTGCGGCTGCCCTGGTCGGGGGACGGCCAAGCCACGCGTTCCTCCTCGCGGGCCGGCTAGGCCGACTGCCGGGACGACCGCCCGATCCCGAAGATCACGTGCTGCGCGCCGAGGCGGCGCGGCGGCTCGGACTGGACGAGGACAGCAGGGCGGCGCTCGCCCGCGCTCTGGAGATTGATCCGGCCAACCAAGCCGCGCTGCGCTGGCGCCTACGGTGGCAGGGCGAGGCCCTGCCGCCACCGCGGCCGGCACCGGCGGCACCCGAGCCGTCCGTCGCCGCGTGCGAGGGTCCGGCGGAGCGCCAACCGGGTGTCTCGGTGATCATCCCGGTCCATGGCGACGTCGCGGCGACCCGCGCCTGTTTCGAGGCGATCGCCGCCGACCGCGCGTCGCGAACGGATGTCGTGAGCGAACCTTACGAAGTGCTGGCGATCGACGACTGCACGCCCGAACCCGAGATCAGGCGGCTTCTAGACGAGCTTGCAGCCACTGGCACCATCCGTCGCCTCGTCAATCCCCGGAACCTCGGCTTCGTGCATTCGGTCAACCGCGGCCTCGCGGCGAGGCGGTTTCGTGATGCCCTGCTGCTCAACGCAGACACACTACCGCCGCCGGGCTTCGTCGAGGCTCTGGCCACGGTCGCCGCGAGCGCGCCGTCGATCGGCACCGTGACGCCGCTCACGAACAACGGCGAACTCACCAGCTTCCCTGTGCCGTTCCAGTCCAACGATCTGCCGCCGGCGGCGCGCGTGGCGGCGATCCATGCGGCGGCGGCAGCGGTGAACGGCCTCGACCTGGTGGACATGCCGAACGGCGTCGGCTTCTGCCTCTATGTCACGGCGGCCTGTCTCGATGCCGTGGGACAGCTCGATACCGGGCTCGACCGTGGCTATCTCGAGGACGTCGATTTCTGTCTCCGCGCCGAGCGGGCCGGGTTCCGCAACGTCTGTGCGACGGGCATCTACGTCGGTCACGCCGGCACGCGCTCGTTCGGGGGCGAGAAGCGCGGTCTCGTCGTCCGCAATCTCGCGCGGCTGAAACGCCGGTTTCCCGACCATGCGCGACGCGCCGCCGCCTTCGTCGCCGCCGATCCGCTGCAAGCGGCGCGCGGCCGCCTCGCCTCGGCTCTGATCGAGCGCGGCATGGTGCCCGAGCCCGGGCGAGGGCTGATGCTGATCGTGCAGGGACGTCGGGCAGCGAGCGATCCGGCAGCAGACGTCGTCGCGGGCCTCGCCAGCCCGCACCTCACCCGCTGGGTCGCCAGCGTGTCCATCCGCTCCGGCCGCCTGACCGCGAAGCTCGATTCGCCCGACGACGGCATTCCACACGGGCTGGAACTCGAAGCCGAGCGGCTGGAAGCGCTGTTCGGGCATCCGAGCCTCGACAGTATCGTCGTGACGGACCCGGCCGCCCTCCCGACCGCGCTGATCGAGCGGCTGACCCGGCACGAGGGCTCGGTCCAGATCGTGGCGGCCGATGCGGGGCTGGTGTGCTCTCGCCGGACGCTGCTACGCGGCGACGGGACTGCCTGTCGCACACCCGCCGAACCGGAGATCTGCGACGCCTGCATTGCCGAGGCGGGAGCGGACACGCCGCCGCAGCCCGGAGGCACGGTCGCCCGCCGCGCCGCGCTGGCAGCGCTCATGGCGCGCGCCACGCGCCTGATCGCGGTCCATCCGACCCTCAGCCGGCTCCTCGCGGCATCCGGCGATCTCGCCGCCGACCGCCTCGTCGAACTCGCCGCAGTTCCCGACGAGCCCGCGAAGCCGGTCGAAACCGCCGAGCCGCTGCTGGCGATCCTGCCCAGAAGCGACGACCCCGCGGACTTCGATTATCTTCTCAGGCTTTGCCGGGCGCTCGCGGCGCGAGCGCCGACCCTCCGGCTCGCGATCGTCGGCCAGACCCCGGACGACGCGGCCCTGCTGGCGCTGGGAACCGTGCTGCCGACCGGAGAGCTGCCGCGCGAGGCCATCGCCGGCGAGCTTGCCGGGATCGGCGCGACGCATGTGCTGCATCTCGACCGGGCGGCGGTCTTCGCGCCGCGGCTCGATCTGGCAGCCAGCCACTCCGGGGCGGCCATCGCGCGGTTCGCCTTCGATCGCGACGATGTCGGCCCGAACCGCCTCGACCGGACCACGACGGCCACCGAGGCGGCGGCGTGGCTCCTGACGTGGATGGGTTTCGGCCGACGGACCCGCCCCGTGGAGACCGCCGCTTGACGCTGCCCGAGACGTTCGTCAGCGATTTCGTCGACGGCGGAGCGGGGCTGTTCTTCGGCTTCGTGCACGACACGGCACGGCCGGCACGGCGCTTCGCCGTCGAGGTCCTGGTCGACGGACGGCCGGTGACGCTGGTCCGGGCCGACCGCTTCAACAGATGGCTGTCCGATGCCGGTTACGGCGACGGCTGCCACGGCTTCGTCTTCACGCTCGACGAAGGCCTCGCTGCGCGCCGGATCGAGGCCCGGCTGGCCAATTCCGGCGAACGGCTCGGCGAGCCGATCGACCTCGCGCGCGATCGGCCGGACCCGACGGTCCGCGCCATCCTGCATGGTGAGGTCCGCTGGTGCGGCGGATTGCGGCTGGTCGGCTGGACCATGGACCGGCGCGGGCGCAGGCAGCCCGGGCAGGAGCGGCCACCGACGGTTCTCGTCCGCGAGGACACGACCGTGGTCTGCGAGGCACGGCCGCGGGACTGGGATCACGCGGACGGTGCCGAAGGTTTCGCCGCTGGACGGCTCGCGTTCGACCTGATGCTGCCGGCCGCGCTTGCCGACGGTCGACCGCATCGGCTGGACGTCGTGGACGAGACCGGCGTGGCGCTCGCCGGCAGCCCGGTTCTGGTGCTCGCGTGGCCGGACGGGCTCAGAGCGCATCTGGAGCGCGAAACCTGGTTCGATCCCGCCGACCCGCGGGTGGCCGCGTTCGATCGGCTGTTCCCGGGATCGCTGCCCCTGCACGCCTACGGCGACTGGAGAGCCGGTCTGGCGGGTCCGGGCGATGCCGGGCCCGCGGCCGGCGCCGTCGCCGTCCTCGTGCTGGGCGATCACGAGGCCGATGCGACGATCGCGAGCCTCGAGCGCCAGAGCCATGTCGAATGGATCGCGCTCGGCATCGAGACCGACGCGTCGCGCGTTGCTTTCCGGCCGGAGGATCTCGCAGCCGCGATGGGCGACGTTCCTGCCGACGTCGTCGCGGTCCTCGTCGTCCTCGCCGGGACCGTACTGGACCCGGAAGCGCTGGGGCGGATCGCGCGAGCGTTCGACGGGACAGCGCTCCAGGTCCTCCATGCCGACGTCGAGGTGCCGGACGGCTCCGAGGCCGGACTGCCCGCAATCTTCGGCACGTTCGACCGCGACCGGCTGCTGGAACAGGGCGCCGGCGCGTATCTCTTCGCCGTGCGGCCGCATCTGCTGGCGCGTTGCACAGGCGACGTCGGTGACGTCTATCGCCTGATGCTCGCCCTTGTCGGCGACGACACGACCCGTTCGGCAGGCATCGGCCATCTGCCCGGCCCGGTCGCGCGTCTGCCGCTGCCGCTGCCGCCGGAAGCCGGGACGAGGCTCGCGGAAGCGGCCGTCGCCGATCTTGCCGGCCGCGGCATCGCTGCAACCGCGGAGGTGTCGGACCGCGGGCCGTTCCCGTCGGTGCGGGTGCGACGGACGCTGAACGCCGGCGCTGACTGCGTCTTCGTTGTCACCTTCGGGGACGATCCCGCGCCGTTCCAGACCTGTCTCACCAGCCTGGCAGCCACCGCCGGGGCGGGACCCGGCGACATCGCGGTAATCGACGCGGGTCAGTCGACGCCGGCGCGGACGGCGCTGCTCCGAACGCTGGCGGAGGCCGGAAGCCGCGTGATCCGGCCGGAGAGCGTCGGACGCTGGTCCGAAGCCGCCAACGGGGCGGCGGAGGACGTGACGGCATCCGTCATCTGCTTCGTCGACGACGGCATCGAGTTCCTCGAAGGCGGCTGGCTGGAGGAACTCCGGTCGCGGCTCGCCGAAGCCGACGCCGCCGTGGCCGGGGGCAAGCTGCTCGGCCCCGACGGTCGCGTGCGTGACGGCGGCCTCGTCCTGCGCGCCGGCCAATGGCCGGAACCGGCGTTCGTCGGCGAGCCGGGGACCGCGCCAGGCTATCTCGGGATGCTCGCCGTCGCGCGCGAAACGAGCACGATCGGGCGTGACCTGATGCTGGTGCGGCGCACGGATTTCGCCGCCATCGGCGGCTTCGACGCCGGAACGTTTCCCGGGCCGCTGGCGGAGGTGGACCTGTGCCTGCGGCTGCGGGCGGCAGGACGGCGTATCCTGTGGACGCCGCATCTGGCCGTCCGGCATCGCGGACACACCCCGGCGGTCAACGTCATCCCGAACGACCCGCATACGCCGGAAACGCGGGCGCTCGGCCGGCTCGCGGAGCTCTGGAGCGGCGTTCTCGCGGAAGATCCCTGCTACTCGCCGGTTATGGCCCGGAGCGGCCCGCCCTGGTCGGCCTTGGCATGGCCGCCGCCTTCATGCGATATCCGGACGGCTGCGCCGCCGAGGGAGCGTTCGTTTCGTCGATGACAACCGGTAACGGGCCGATCCGCCTCGATCTCCCCCGCGTCACCCAGCGTGACGTCGCTCCGACCGCCCCGGTGCGGCAGCCGTCCGAGCCCGCGGCAGGCAACCCCGGAGCCGCCCGGGAGTCGCGAGGCCTGCAGACCGTGGTCGCCCGCGCACAGGGGCGCTCGGCGGCGCCGGCCGGGCGACTCGACGTGAGCCCGGCGCGGAAGCGCGTGCTTCACGTCGGATCAGGCCCCGCGCTCGAGGCGAAGCTGCACGTCGTGTTCCGACGTCCCGACTGGCACGAGCTCAGGCTCGACATCGACAAGCGCATGAAGCCGGATATCGTCGCGTCGGTCGTGGACATGCACGGCGCCGTCCCCGATCGCCATGTCGACGCGATCTGGTGCTCGCACAATCTCGAACATCTCCATGCCCACGAAGTGCCGCAGGCGCTCGCGGAGTTCCGCCGCGTCCTGAAACCCGGCGGGTTCGCGCTGATCACCTGCCCCGACATCGAGGCGGTGGCCCGGCTGATCCTCGACGGGCCGCTCGATCGCACGGCCTACGTGGCGCCCGCCGGCGAAATCTCGCCGCTCGACATGCTGTACGGGCACGGCCGGTCGATCGCGGCCGGCAACCTCTATATGTGCCACAAGACGGCCTTCACCGACGAGCGGCTTGCCGGCCTCCTGATGGATGCCGGCTTCCCCGAGGTCCGGACCTGCCCCGGACCCGGTTTCGCGCTCTGGTGCGTGGCGCTGATGCCGGACGCCGACGTCGACGGCGTCCTCGACGAACTGGCGGTCGTCGGGCTCGACTTCCGGGCCGACTGACCGCTCGGGTCGGACGCGATCAGAGACCGTCGAACAGCGCGCTGGAGATGTAGCGCTCCGCGAAGGACGGGATGATCACGACCACGTTCTTGCCCTTCATTGCCGGGCGGGACGCGACCTCGATCGCGGCAGCGATCGCCGCCCCCGACGAGATGCCGCCGGGAATGCCCTCCGTCCGGGCGAGAAGGCGCGCATTCTCGAACGCCGTCTGGTTGCCGACGGTGATGACCTCGTCGATGACGGAGCGGTCGAGAATGTCGGGGACGAACCCGGCGCCGATGCCCTGGATCTTGTGCGGACCCGGCTGACCGCCGGACAAAACGGGCGAGTCCTCCGGTTCGACCGCGATGATGCGGACGTCCGGCCTGCGCGCCTTGAGCACCTGGCCGACGCCGGTGATGGTGCCGCCGGTTCCGACGCCGGCGATGAAGGCATCCACCGCGCCGCCCGTGTCGTTCCATACCTCCTCGGCCGTGGTGCGGCGGTGGATGTCCG
>CAZVMY010000070.1:0-9670 GCA_964628955.1 uncultured Methylocystis sp. | reverse complement strand
GGAGTCGAAGCACACGCCCTTGCCGACGAACGCGATCGGCTGCTGATTGGCGTTCCGGGCGCCGTTCCAGCGCATGACGACGACGCGGGACTCGTTCGCCGACCCCTGCCCGACCGCGAGCAGCGCCCGCATGCCGAGCTTCCGTAAGTCCTTGTCGGTGAGCACGTCGACGTCGACGCCGAGCTTGCCGAGCGCCTCACAGCGACGCGCGAACTCGACCGGCGAGAGGACGTTCGGCGGCTCGTTGACGAGTTCGCGGGCGAGATCGACGCCGGCTGCGACCGGTTCGAGCTTCTTGAACGCCTTCCGGGCAGCGGCCGGATCGGCGACGGCGATCGCGATCTTGGCCGGCGGCTTGGCGTCGCCGTTTTCCTTCGCCTTGGTCTTGTAGCGGTCGAAGGTGTAGGCGCGCAGCCGCAGACCGGTCGCGAACGCCGCCGCGGCCGCGGCAGTCAACGCGCCGTCGGGCAGATCGAGCAGCACGGTCGCCGCCTTGCCGGCCGGAAGACGGCCGCAGACGTAGCCGCCGAGCATGGTCCAGTCGAGCTTGCCGACGTCGGCACGGGCGCCGACACCCACGACGATCAGCCGATCGCAGTCGAGACCCTCCGGCAGCAGCAGATCGAGGGCGGACTGGTGCTTGCCGGTAAAACTCTCCACCGCCGCCGCCCGGGTGACGACGGCCGCCGCCGGACCCAGCACCTCGACCGCAGGAGACGGCGTGAGGTCATCCGCCACGAAAGCCACCGCAACGCGCTCGCGCGGCATCGTGAGGCTTTGAAAACTCAGGCTGACGTGGGACATGACTTCCTCGGAAGGGCTGCCCGGAGCGGACGCTCGGTCGGGCGGAACGGCGTTGCATATGAGGTGTGTACGGGCGTGACGTAAAGTCGGTTGCGAGACGCGCGCGGACGCGCGGCGTTCAGGTTGCACGCTCGTCATGGAAACGACAAGAACTGACCGGCATTAGCCGGAGAAGACCGGCGGAAAGCGGCGAAGGACCGTGCGATTGCAGCAATGCCCCTGATCGAGCGCTACGTCCTCCGCATGGCATCGGGCGCCTTCCTGGTCTGCCTGCTCGCCCTGACCGCCGTGATCTGGGTCACCTCGGCCTTGCGGGAGCTCGATCTCGTCTCCAGCAAGGGCCAAACCATCCTCGTCTTTCTCGAGGTGACGTTTCTGACCCTTCCGGCGCTCGTCATGATCGTCGCGCCGATCGCGCTGTTCGTGGCAGTGCTCTACGCCCTCAACCGGCTGAACGGCGACAGCGAACTCGTGGTGATGAGTGCTGCCGGCGTCGCGCCGTTGCGGATCGCGCGGCCGCTGCTCGTCCTCACGCTCGCGGTATCGATCCTCGTCGGCTTCATCACGCTCCAGGCCATGCCCTCGAGCTTCCGGTCGCTGCGCGATCTCGTCACGAAAATCCGCGCCGACATCGTGACGAAGATCATCCAGGAGGGCCGCTTCGTCACACTCGATCGCGGCATCACGTTCCATTATCGCGAGCGCGGACCCGGCGGGTCGATGCTGGGCATGCTGATCCAGGACCGCCGCGAGACCACGAAGGTCGCGACCTATCTCGCCGAGCGTGGCCAGATCGTCGACCAGCCCGGCTCCAGCTACGTCGTGCTCGAAAAGGGCAGCGTCCACCGCCAGGAGGGCACGGGCGATACCGCTATCGTCTCGTTCGACCGGTACGCGATCGATCTCGACCAGTTCAGCGCCGATGGCGGCCAGATCGTCTACAAGCCGCGCGAGCGATCAACCTGGGCCCTGCTCAACCTGGACCGCAAGGACAGCTATGTCGAGCAGCAGCTTGGCCGCTTCCGGGCCGAGCTCCACGAACGGTTCGTTAATCCGCTCTACCCGCTCGCCACCATGATGATCGGCTTCGCGGCGCTCGGCGCCGCCCGGACCACGCGGCAGGGGCGCGGCGCGGCGATAGCGGCCGCAGTCGCGGCCGTCGTTGTGCTGCGGCTTGCCGGGTTCGGCGCGTCCAGCCTCGCCGTCCGCGCTCCGGGCGCGGTCGCTCTGATGTATTTCGTGCCGATCGGAACGGCCTTGGCGGCAGGACTGGTGGCCTATCGACAGGTCTACCGGTGACGGGGCCGACGCTCTCGATCTATCTGGCCCGGCGTTTCGTCCTGTCGGTCGTCATGGTCTTCGCGACCGTGTTCGTCCTGATCTTCCTGATCGATCTCGTCGAGCTGCTGCGCCGTGCGGGCGACACGCAGGGCGCGTCGACACCGGTGCTGGCGGGCCTCGCGCTTTACCGCGTGCCGAGCGTGGCCGAACAGATCATGCCGTTCGCGGTGCTGTTCGGCGGTGTCGCGACCTTCCTGGCGCTGAGCCGGCGGCTGGAGCTGGTGGTCCTCAGAGCGGCGGGCATCTCCGCCTGGCAGTTCCTCGCTCCAGCCCTGCTCGCCGCGCTGGCCCTGGGGCTCCTCGCAGTCGGTGCGTACAACCCGCTCGCCGCGGAACTGAAACGGCGCGCGGACGTGACGGAAGCACGCATCTTCGCGCGCGCGAACGTCGCGGCTTCGGAGCGCGGCGTCTGGATACGCCAGCGTTCCATCGACGGCGAAGCGGTGATCCGGGCCGAACAGGTGGCGGACGGGGGCGCCACGCTCACGGGTCTCGCCGTCTTCGTTTTCGACGAACGCGGGATCTTTCTCGAACGGATCGAGGCCGAGACCGCCTCGCTCCAGCGCGGCTACTGGCGTCTCGAGAACGCCCGGGTGATCACTCCGGGGGTCGAGCCCCAGACGGCCAAGGCCTATCTGCTGGCCTCGAACCTGACGCTGGATCAGGTGCGAGAAGTCCTCGGATCATCGGAAAACGTGTCGTTCTGGTCGCTTCCGGCCATCATTTCGCGCCTCGATCTTGCCGGGCTGGACAGCACGCGATATCGGCTGCGTTACCAGAGCCTTCTGGCGAGGCCGCTTCTGCTCGCCGCGATGGTTCTCGTCGCCGCTTCGGTTTCCTTAAGATTTTTCCGATTTGGTGGCGTGGCCCGCATGGTAACGAGTGGTGTGGTGGCGGGGTTCGTGTTGTACGTGGCGACGAAAGTCGGAGAGGACCTGGGATCGGCTGGCTCGCTGAGCACGGTGGCGTCGGCCTGGATGCCTGTCGCGCTCGGCAGTCTGCTCGGCGTCCTCGCGCTGCTGCATCAGGAGGACGGGTGATGGCGCGGCGCCGACACGCGCCGGTCCGGTCGTGCTGCCGCCCGCGATCCGGCAAGCTCGCCGGAGGCGCTCTCGTGCTGCTAGCGGCGACGCTGGCCGGTGCCGGCCATGTTTGTGCGCAAACGCTCAACGACCGCCTCTCGGCGCAGGCACCCTCCGGACAGAAGGGCCGTCTGCTCGTCGAGGCGCGCGAGATCGTCTACGACAACGACAACAGCCGTGTCGAGGCGCGCGGCGACGTGCAGCTCTACTACCAGGGCCGCACGCTCGAAGCGGACCGGGTCGTCTACGACCAGAAGACGAAACGCGTCTTCGCGGAAGGCAACGCGAGGCTGACCGAGCCCAACAAGCAGGTCACCTACAGCGACCGCTTCGAGCTGACCGACGACTTCAAAGACGGGTTCATCGACTCGCTCCGCGTCACCACCGCCGACAACCAGCGCTTCACGGCGCGGCGGGCGGAACGGTCCGACGGCGAGACCACCGTCTTCGAGCAGGGCATCTACACGGCGTGCGAACCCTGCAAGAAGAACCCCGAGAAGCCGCCGCTCTGGCAGGTCAAGGCCGCACGCATCATCGCCAAGAACAGCGAGCAGACGATCTATTATGAAGACGCGACGCTGGAGTTTTTCGGCCAGCCCGTCGCGTGGATTCCATTCTTCTCGGCCCCCGATCCCAGCGTCCGGCGCAAGTCCGGCGTTCTCTCGCCGCGCTTCGTCAACAAGACGTCGCTCGGCTACGGCGTCTCTATCCCGGTCTACTGGGCGATCGCGCCCAACTACGACCTCCTGTTCACCCCGACTTATCTGACGCGGCAGGGCTTCCTCGCCGCGGCGGAATTCCGTCACCGGCTGGAGACCGGCTCCTACAACATCCGCGCGAGCGGCATCTTCCAGCAGGACCGCAACGCCTTCCTGACGTCGCCGTTCGGTGCCGGGGACCGGACGTTCCGTGGCAGCCTGGAAAGCGCCGGACGCTTCTTCATCAACGACAAGTGGAAGGTCGGCTGGGACGTGTCCCTGTCGACGGACAAGTATTATTTTCAGAATTACAACATCCGCAGCGACAGCCTTACGAACTCCTTCTTCAAGGAATCAATTTCTCAGGTCTATCTCACGGGCCAGACCAGCCGATCGTTCTTCGATCTGCGCGGCTATTATTTCCGCGGTCTCTCACAATTCGATTGGCAGAAGCAACTTCCGATTGCGGCGCCAGTTCTCGACTATAACAAGCGCTTCAATATCGACGGGATCGGCGGAGAGTTCGCCTTCAACGGCAACCTGACCGCGATCACGCGCGACGCGGCGCAGTTCTTCGACCTGCCGGACGGCCGTCCGAACTTCTCGCCGCAACGCCTGTTCACGTTCCTGCAGAACGGCGTTCCGGTCGGAGCCTACGAGGGCTGCGTGACTTACGAGCGTGGCCGCTGCATCCTGCGCGGCATCGGCGGGACCTACGTTCGCGGCACCGCCGAGGTCACCTGGCGGCGCCAGGTGATCGACGACGCCGGCCAGGTCTGGACGCCGTTCGCCGGCGTGCAGATCGACGGGACTTGGACGCAGTTGAACACGTCCCGCTACCTCGTCGATCCGAACGATCCGACGGTCTACGGCAACGACAAGCAGCGCAACTTCCTCGACCCGGACGCGGATTTCGCGGGGCGCGTGATGCCGACGGTCGGCGTGGAGTACCGCTATCCCCTGGTTGCGCGGACGGGATCGATCACGCATGTCGTCGAGCCGATCGCGCAGGTGATCGCGCGGCCGGACGAGACGCGGATCGGTCGCCTTCCCAACGAGGATGCGCAGAGCCTCGTTTTCGACGACACGTCCATCTTCCAATGGAACAAGTTCTCCGGCTACGACCGGACCGAGGGCGGCGTGCGCGCCAACGTCGCGGGCCAGTACACGGCCACGTTCGCGAACAGCGGCTATGCCAACGTCCTGTTCGGCCAGTCGTACCAGCTGGCCGGGCGCAACTCCTTCGCGCGCGGCGATCTCGCCAACACCGGGCTCGCCTCGGGGCTCGAGAGCAACGTTTCCGATTTCGTGGGCAGGCTCGCGATCGCACCGACGCCCGGCATGACGTTCAGCACGCGCGCCCGCTTCGACGAGCAGACGTTCAACGTCCGCCGCCTCGAAATCCAGGGCACCGCGTCCAATCATATCGGATCGATTTCCGGCCTCTATGCGCGCTACGACGCGCAGCCGGAACTTGGTTTCGATACGCGCCGCGAAGGCTTCCTGACCTCGGCCAAGCTGAACCTGCCGGCGAACTGGTTCGTGACGGGCAACGTCCTGTTCGATCTCGACCGGTTCCTGACAAACCGTGGCCTCAATGCCGCCAACGGGACGAACTTGGATACCTCGCGCTTCCAGATCGCGAGTCTCGGGCTGGGGATCGGATATCAGGACGAATGCACGACCCTGTCTCTCAGCTACCAGCGCGGCGTGACGAGCAGCAGCGGCTCGACGCGCTCGACGACGCAGCTGTTCATGGTCCGGCTGGAGTTGAAGCATCTGGGGCAGATCAACTACTCTCAGAACACGGGATCGGCGGTCGCACAGGACGGCGGGATTGCTCCCTGAACCGGCCCGGGCACCTCCTGTTCCATTCGCGGACGGATTAGCGGAATCATGCGAACGACATTGCTCCCGGCCTATCTGGCGGCCGGCCTCTTCATCATCCCCTTGGCCGCGATGCCGACGCCCGCGTCCGCCCAGAGCGTGGCGCTGGTCAACGGCGAGCCGGTGACGGCCTTCGACGTCGAGCAGCGCATCCGGATCGCGCGCGTGTTCGAGCGCCGGGAATTGTCTCGCCCACAGGCGCTGGAAAGCCTGATCGAAGACCGGGTTAAGCTCGACGAGGGGCGCAGGATCGGGATGCGGATCAACGAAGCCTATGTCGAGGATGCGTTCTCGCGCTTCGCTTCCGCCAACAAGATGTCGCCGGCCGCGTTCGAGGACAACATGCGGCGCTCGGGCATCCAGCCGTCGGCCGTGAAGGCGCGCATCCGCGCCGATGCCGTCTGGACCGAGGTGCTCCGGCAGCGTTCGCGCAACAATCCGGTGCCGACCGCCGAGATCGACGCGATGATGGAAGAAAAGACCCGCAAGGGCGAAACCACCGTGATCGACTACGTGCTGACGCCCATCGTGTTCGTGGTGACGGCCGGAACCGGCGGCGCCGGGCAGCGGATGCGCGAGGCGCAGGCCGCGCAGGCCCGGTTCTCCGGTTGCGAGGAGGGCGCGCAGATGATGCGCGGGCTGAAGGACGTCGCCGTCCGCGATCAGGTCTCGCGATCCAGCACGGGGCTGAGCGACGGGCTGAAACAGCTCCTCGCCTCCACCCCGGTCGGCAAGGTCACGCGGCCTTTCGCAACCGAACAGGGCATCGAGCTGCTGGCGGTCTGCAGCAAGACGGAACGCGTCGATACGCTCGGGCTGAGAACCAAGGCCGAAGCCGAACTGGCCGAGAAGCGCGGCGCGGCCTTGTCGCAGGCGCTGCTGAAGGAGCTGCGGGCCAAGGCCGTCGTCGAAAGCCGCTGAACGCGGCCGGGAGTTCTTCGCGGTGGCACGGATCGACGACCTGCCGCCTCTGCGCGATCTCATCCGCAAGCACGATCTCGTCGCTCGCCGGTCGCTCGGTCAGAACTTCCTGCTCGATCTGAACCTCACCACCAAGATCGCGCGGGCGGCCGGCGATCTTTCCGGCCTCACCGTTATCGAGATCGGGCCGGGGCCGGGCGGCCTGACCCGCGCCCTCCTCGGCACCGCCGCTGAGCGCGTGATCGCGATCGAGCGCGACGAGCGCTGCCTGGCGATCCTCGCCGAGATCGCCGATCGCCACCCGGGACGGCTGGAGATCGTGCACGGGGATGCGCTCGCGACCGATCTCGCCGCGCTCGCCGCCGGCAGGCCTGCCGCGATCGTGGCCAACCTGCCCTACAACATCGCGACGCCGCTGATCGTCGGCTGGTTGAGCGCCGAGCCGTGGCCGCCGTGGTATCGTTCCGTCACCGTCATGGTGCAGCGCGAGGTCGCGGACCGGCTGACGGCCACGCCCGCCCGTCAGTCCGATTATGGTCGGCTCGCCGTCCTGGTCGGGGCGACCGCGACGGCTGCGACCCTGTTCGACGTGCCCCCCTCCGCGTTCACGCCGCCGCCGAAAGTGGTTTCGAGCGTGGTTCACATGGTGCCGCGCGCGGAGCGGGCTGCCTGCCCTTTGCCGATCCTCTCCGAGGTGACGCTGCATGCCTTCGGACAGCGGCGCAAGATGCTGCGGCAGAGCCTGAAAGGGCTGGGGAACGCGTCGGTACTGCTCGACGCGGCCGGGATAGACGGCAGCCGCCGCGCCGAAACCCTCACCGTCGAGGAGTTTGCCGGTCTCGCCAGAGCGCTTGCGGCGGCCGGACCGACCGCTCAGTCCTGAAGCAGGTCGCTGATGTCGTTCTGCATGGTGCGGGTGAAGCCGGCCAGCCCTTCCAGACGCGCGCGGCTGTGGCGCGCGGCCTCGAGAATGCTCGTCAACACCCGGAAGCTGCGGTCGAGATCGTCGTTGACGACGATATGGTCGAACTGATCCCAGTGACTGAGCTCGACGAGGGCGGTCTTCAGCCGGCGGTGGATCACGTCGGGTGGATCTTCGGCACGCCGCTCCAGCCGCGCCTTCAGTTCGGCCGCGGACGGCGGCAGAATGAAGACACTGACGATATCGTCGCGCATCGCGTCGTAGAGTTGCCGCGCGCCCTGATAATCGACGTCGAACAGGATGTCGCGACCGGCCGCCAGAGCCGTCTCGACCGGCTCGCGCGGCGTCCCGTACAGGTTGCCATGCACCTCGGCCCATTCGAGCAGGTCACCGGCGGCCCGCATCGCCTCGAAGGCCTTGGGTGACTTGAAGTGATAGTGCACGCCGTCGACCTCGCTCGACCGTCTGGGCCTGGTCGTGACGGAGACGGAAAGTTCGATCTGGCGATCCTGCTTCAGGAGCGCGCGGGTCAGCGTCGATTTGCCGGCGCCCGACGGCGAGGCGATGATCAGCATCACGCCACGACGGGAGAGCGCCGCCCGTTCCGCGACGAGGGCGGCGTCACTCGACATTCTGGACCTGTTCCCGAAACTGTTCCACGAGCGACTTCATCTCCAGGCCCAGCGCGGTCAGCGCCACGTCGCTGGATTTCGAGCACACGGTGTTGGCCTCGCGGTTCAGCTCCTGGGACAGGAAATCGAGACGCCGGCCGATCACTCCGCCCTCCGCCAGCATCGAACGCGCAGCGCCTATGTGGGCACGCAGGCGATCCAGTTCCTCGCTGACGTCGGCACGGATCGCCAGCAGAACCGCTTCCTGGTGCAGGCGCTGAACGTCGAGCTTCTCGTCGGCGATGAGCGCGATCTGCGCCGCAACCCGCGCACGCACCGCCGACGGCTCGCGTGCCGGTGTCCGCTCCGCCGCCTCGACGCAGGCCGTGAGCCGGTCGAGACGCTCCACGAGCACGGTTTCGAGGGCGCGGCCTTCCTCCAGTCGCGCTTCGGCAAGATGCCTGCTCGCGACGGCCAGAGTGTTCGCGAGCGCGGCCTCCAGAGCGGCCCTGGTCTCCGGATCGTCCTCCGCTCCGGTGATCTCGATCACGCCGCGAATGGCCAGCAGCGTATCGGTCGAGGGTGGCGGCAGTCCCAGTTCGGTGCAGGTCGCGACGACGGTGCGCGACAGCTCGGCCAGAAGCGGCCGGTCGAGCCTGACGTTGGGCGCGATGGCGGAGCGGGCTAGGTCCAGCGTGGCCTGGATCGCGCCGCGGTTGACGTGTTTCGCGACGATCGCGCGCGCCTCGGCTTCGACCGCGTCGAAGCCCGGCGGCAGCCGGAGGCGCAGATCGAGACCCTTGGCGTTCACGGACCGGAGCTCCCAAGTCCACGACGCCGATCCCGCAGCGCCGGCGGCGCGCGCGAATCCGGTCATGCTGGAGAGGCTCATGGCTCGACTCCGGTGCGGCGCCGCATCTCACGGGACATTATGCGAAGCCGGTGCGAGGTACCAGCAGAGCGCGCAGGTTTGCCGATCCGCGGTAGGCCGCAGACGGTCAGCGAAGTCCGGGCAGCGGGGGAACGGTCTGTGGAGAGTTGAGATCGTAGGTGCGGTTGCGCAAGGGATCGCGGGCGGTCCCGGCCACCGCGTCGCCGCGCGGGTTCGGCCGGATGAGCTGTTGTTGCTGCGGCACGATCCCGCGGCCGTCCAGATCGACCGGCTCGCCCTGCCGGGTGAAGCTCAGCCGGCGACCGGGCGACACCGGATAGGTCTCGACCGGTTCGAGCGGCGGCTGGTCGGCCGGATCAGGCGTGAGGCCGCTGTTGATCAGCGCATTCGCCGGAAGCTCCGGAACCGCGAACGCGGAAGCCGTCGCAGGCTGGGAGGGGGCTCCAGCGGGCGCCAGCCTGCGCTGGTGGCCGCGCGGCGCCGCGGCTGGCGGGGGCGGAGTGGCCGGCAAC
>CAZVMY010000069.1:0-9680 GCA_964628955.1 uncultured Methylocystis sp. | reverse complement strand
GCCGGCGGGGGATTGCAGAGCGCCGATTACTTCATGCTGCAGCTGCTCAACCGGCACATCCCGGTGCTGAAACATTACCGCCGGTCGCGGTTCGTGCATCCCGAACGGCTTTACGAGACGTTCCTGGCGATCGCCGGCGAACTCGCGACATTCACCACGGCCGAGCGGCGCGCGCGCGAATACGCGGCCTATGACCACGACGATCTGGAAGCGACCTTCACGCCCGTCGTGCGAGACATCCAGGATTTCCTGTCGGCCCAGCTCGGCCGCCGCGCCATCAGGCTCGAGATCGTCGAGCGGGCGCCCAACGCCTTCGTCTCGACGATCCGCGACCGTGCGCTGGTGCGCAACGCGACGCTGATCCTCGAAGTCGCGGCCCGGCGGCCGCTGACCGAAATTCAGGGGCAGTTTCCGCAGCTCTTCAAGGTCGGGCCGAACACCAAGATGAACGAGATCGTCCACGCCCATCTGCCGGGTGTGAACCTCGTGCATCTGCCGACGCCGCCGCCGCAAATCCGCGCGCTGACGGACCACGTCTATTTCTACCTCGACCGTACCTCGCCGCTCTGGCCGGAATTCAGCGCTGCGAGCTCGATCGGCATGCATTTCTCGGGCGACTGGCCCGACCTCGAGCTCGAGCTCTGGGCGGTTCTGGAGGGTCGCCGATGAGCGGCCCCGGCTCGCCGTCCGACCCGTTCGGCCGCTCCAACCGGACCATCATCCGGCCGAACCCGGCACGGCCGCGGATCGCGCCCACGCCGCAGGCTCCCGGCGCGCCGGGTCACACGCCGCAGGCTCAGCCGTCGCCCGGCGTGCCCGGATCGGGCGACGAATGGGCGAACTCCGCCGCGCAACCGGTCCGTGTGCCCGATCCGGCGCCACGGGAGCAGCAGCGCGCCGCGGTGCTCAGGCGCGAACAGCTGCTGACCCCCAACGCCAACCCGCTGCTGCGGGCGGCGGCACCGCTGCTGCTGCTGCTCGGCCGCCTGCGCGTCGGGCTGACCACGGCGCCGTTCGCGCAGCTCCTCGCGCAGGTCGGCGATTTCATCGAGGCTTTCGAGCACGAAATCCGCGCGTCCGGCCTCTCGGCCGAGCAGACAAGGGTCGCGAAATACGTGCTCGCGGCGACCGCGGACGACGTGGCCCAGAACATTCCGGGCGAGGACAGGCATATCTGGACGCAGTACAGCATGCTCTCGCGTTTCTTCGGCGAGCGCGTGGGCGGCGTCCGGTTCTTCGAGGAGCTCGAGCGGGCGAAGAAGGATCCCACGGTCAACTACGACCTGCTGGAGCTGATGCACGCCTGTCTGGCGCTCGGGTTCGAGGGCATCCACCGCACCTCCGCCGGAGGAGCCGCGAACCTCCAGATGATCCAGCGTAACCTGTACGAGACGCTCCGGCGCGTCAGGCGGCCGGACCCCGATCTTTCGCCGCGCTGGCAGGGTCAGGCGATCGCGAGCCAGGTCTCGCGGATCAGGGTGCCGGTGTGGTCGGTGGCGGCCGTCGCCGGCGCTGCGCTTCTCGGGCTCTTCTTCGTGTTGCGTACCCTGCTCGGCGGCAACGCCGAAGCCGCGGCCACGGCACTGCTGACGGTGCATCCCGGCGGCGAAATCGGACTCCAGCGCAAGGTGTTCGTCGCACCGCCGCCGCCGCCACCGCCGCCGCCGGTCAGGGTCTGTGCCACCGTGCAGCCGCCGATCGTCTGCGAGGTGACGCCGAACCTGATCCGGGTCCGGCTCGCGGGCATCGCCCTGTTCGAGTCCGGCCAGGCGAAGGTCCGCGACGAATTCCGCGGGCTGATCGAACGGATGTCGGCCGTGCTCGAGGAAGAGGGTGGCGCGATCCGCGTGATCGGCCACACCGACAACGTGCCGCTCCGCAGCTCACGGTTCCAGTCGAACGTGCATCTGTCGCAGGAGCGCGCCAAGGCGGTCGCGGACATCCTCAAGACACGGCTCAGCCGCCAGGACCGGATCAGCGTCGACGGCAAGGGCGCCGACCAGCCGATCGAGTCGAACGACACCGTGGACGGCCGCGCGCGCAACCGGCGCGTCGAGATCCTCATTCAGCGCGGCGGCTGACGCGCGGAACGGGAGAGAGGCGGAACAGGGCGATGAACCTCGCGAGTTGGCTCCGTATCGCTGCGATCGCGACCGGTGCGCTGGCGCTCGGCCTGCTGATCTGGTTCGGCGGGCCGTTCCTCGGCTTCGGGGACGTGCGGCCGCTGGACTCGGGCTGGGTGCGCGGCCCGATCGTCGCCGTCGTCACGCTGGGCGCGCTGCTCTGGATCGTCTGGATCGTGATCGGCCGGAAGCGCGCCGCGGCAGCGCTCGCCGATGCGATGCTGAAGGACACCGAGCAGGCCGGCGACGGGCCGGCGCTCCGTGACGCCATGCGGGACGCTCTCGCCACGCTCCGGCGTACGCGCGGCGGCGCCGGAGGCAGCACGCTCTACGACCTGCCCTGGTACATGATGATCGGCCCGCCCGGCTCTGGGAAGACCACGGCCATCGCCAATTCGGGGCTCAAGTTTCCGCTGGCGCGCGGCACCACGCCGGAGGCGATCGCGGGCGTCGGCGGCACGCGCTACTGCGACTGGTGGTTCGCCGAGGATGCGGTGCTGATCGACACCGCCGGGCGGTACACGACGCAGGACTCCGATCCAGGCGCCGACAGGGCGAGCTGGCTGTCCTTCCTCGACCTGCTCAAGACGAACCGGCCGCGACAGCCGATCAATGGCGTGATCGTGGCCATCAGCCTGCAGCATCTGCTGACGGCGTCGCCCGAGGAGATCACCGCCGATACGGATGCGATCCGCAAACGGCTCGTCGAGCTGAATGAACGGCTGAAGATCGAGTTCCCGGTCTACGTCATGTTCACCAAGGCCGATCTCGTGGCAGGGTTCACGGAGTTCTTCGGCGGACTGCCGGAGGCGGAGCGCCGCATGGTCTGGGGCCATACCTTCCAGACCGGCGACAAGACCCGCAACATGATCAGCGAGGTGCCCGGCGAATACGACGCGCTGGTCGAGCGGCTCACCGAACGGCTCGCCGACAAGCTTCACGACGAGCCGAACCCGGCTGCCCGCGTCGTGCTGTTCGGGCTGCCGAGCCAGATGGCGACGCTGAAACGGACCGTCGTCGATTTTCTGACGCGGGTCTTCGAGCCGACCCGGTATCACGCCAGCGCGACGCTGCGGGGGTTCTACTTCGTTTCGGGCACGCAGCAGGGCACGCCGATCGATCAGCTGATCGGGGCGCTGTCCCGGAGCTTCGGATCGCAGGACGTGGGCGCGCAGGCCTATTCGGGGCTGGGGCGCAGCTATTTCATCACTGACCTGCTGAGGAAGGTGATCATCGGCGAATCCGGCTGGGTTTCGACCGATCGCACCGCGGTGCGGCGGACCGCCGTCGTGCGGGGCCTCGGCTTCGGCACCGTGGCGCTCGGCGCCGTCGTCATGCTCGGATTGTGGTGGAACAGCTACGCGCGCAACAGCGAGCTGATCAGCGCCACCGGCCTCGGCCTCACCGACTACCGGGCGAGCGCGGCGCCGGTGCTGCAGGAACAGATCATCTCGGACAACAACTTCGGCAAGGTGCTGCCGCACCTGCAGAAACTGCGCAACCTGCCGACCGGCTACGCGAGCCGCGACAGCGACACGCCGCTCGCCGAGACCTTCGGGCTCAGCCAGCGGGAGAGGCTGCAATCCGCCGCCGCCTCGAGCTACCAGGTGGCGCTCGAGCGGATGCTCCGGCCGCGCTTGATCTACCGGCTCGAGGCGCTTCTCGACGCCAACATGACCAGCCCGGGCTTCGTCTACGAGGGGCTCAAGGTCTACCTGATGCTGGGCGGCCTCGCGAAGCTCGACCGTGAGCTGGTCATGGAGTGGATGCGCCGCGACTGGGCGGAAAGCCTCTTCCCCGGTGCGGGAAACGCCAAGGGCCGCGAGGCACTCGAGGAACACCTCGCGGCCATGCTCGATCTCGAGACCGGCGACGCGCCGCTGGTCAGGCTGAACCAGTCGCTGATCGAGACCGCGCAGCGGACGCTCGGACGCATGAGCATCGCCGAGCGCGCCTACGAGCTGCTCCGGTCGCAGGCGCGCAGCCAGAGCCAGCGCGACTGGATTGTCGCCGCGAAAGGCGGCTCCGACGTGGCCGTCGTCTTCGAGGGCACCCGCGGCGAGGATCTGTCGACCATCCGCGTTCCGTTCTTCCACACCTACGACGGGTTCCACACAGCGTTCATCGACCAGCTCGCCGACATCGGCGAACGGATCGAACGCGAGCGCTGGGTCCTGGGTGCCAGCGGCGAGCAGAGCGCCGTGGCGGCCCAGTACGCCACGCTGTTCCAGGACCTGCTGAAGCTCTACACCCGCGACTTCGTCGCGACATGGCAGCAGACGCTGCGACGCCTCAAGCTGCGCCCGCTGAATGCGGACAAGCCAAGATACGTCGCGCTCAGCGCCATTTCGGCCCCGACCTCGCCGTTCAAGCAAATCCTGGAGTCGATCCGCGAGGAGACACAGCTCACCAAGGAGCGACCACAACCCAGGCGGCCGGCCGGCGTGGCCGATGCCGTGAGGGATGCCGCGGCGGAGGCGGCGGCCGAGCGGGCCCGGGCAGCGGCCGGGCGGCTGGGCGGCGCGCTGACGGCCGGCCGCGTCGGGATCGATCGCGCGCTCGGCGGCGGCCAGGACCTCGGCGCCGAGATCGAAACCCAGTTCAAGGCCTTCCACGTTCTGGTCGAGGGCGACCTCGGCCGCAAACCGGTGGACCAGCTCCTCCAGGTGCTGTCGGAGATCAACCAGAACCTTGCGATCGCAGCAACCAATCCGCAGCAGGTGGCGGTCGCCAACGGCGCGCTCGTCAACCTGATCGCGACGCTGCGGGCGAGTTCGGCCCGCTATCCCGCGCCGTTCAATGCCATGATCGTCTCGGCCGTGAACGAGTTCGAGGGTGACGCCACCGGCACCATCGTCGCGCTTCTGAGGCAGGGCCTCGCCGAACAGGTCACGCGCACCTGCGAGGACGTCGTGGCGAACCGCTATCCGTTCACGCGGACCAGCGCGCGCGAGGTGCCGCTGGCGGATTTCGCGCAGATCTTCGCGCCGTCCACGGGCATCATCGACAAGTTCGTCAGGGAACGGCTCGATCCCTACATCGACCGGTCGCGACCGCAATGGATCTGGCGGCAGGACAGCCGCGTCGCCCGCGCGCTGTCGCCCGCGACGGTCCGCGAGTTGCAGCGGGCGGCGGACATCCGCGACGCCTTCTTCGCGACCGGCGGCAACCTCCCCTCGTTCCAGATGGTCATCCTGCCGACCGCCCTGCCAGCCGATGCCGCGACGGCGAGACTGGAGATCAACGGCTTCACGGTGCAGAGTCAGCAGGGCGTTCCGACCGCGACGCCCGTCACCTGGCCGGGCGCCGGCGTCGGACGCACGGCGATCACGCTCGGCTCCGCCGCAGGCGGCGGCGTGTTCGGTGGCGGCTTCTTCTCCGGCGGCGGCGCGCAGGCGAGCGAGACGAAACTTTTCGAGCGCGACGGCCTGTGGTCGTTCTTCCGCCTCCTCGATGCCGGGTCGATGCTGCGGCAGGGCGACAACGTCGTGCTCAACTTCGCGGCTGGCGGCCGGCAGGTCGGCTACCAGATCAGCGTCGGTTCGCTGAAGAACCCGCTCGTGCTGCCCGCGTTGCGGGAGTTCCGCTGTCCGACGGGGCTGTGAGGCATGCCCTGCGGCCTGTTCGGCAAGCTGCCCGCCAAGCGGGACTTCGTGTCCGCCGGCGCGCCGCCGGAATTCCTGGCCGTCTACGAGCCGTGGCTGCAGGGCGGCCTGACCGCGAGCCGGCTGGAGCTCGGCGCCGGCTGGCAGAACGCGTTCCTCGAAGCGCCGATATGGCGCTTCTGGCTTGGCGGCGCCTGGTGCGGGACGCCGGTGGCCGGCGCGTTCATGCCGTCGGTCGACGGCAGCGGGCGCTACTTCCCGCTGACCGTGGTCGCGACCGCCGACGCCGGCAGCGCGATCCCACCGCCCGAGCTCGATCCGCAGGAAGGCTGGTTCGGTCTTCTGGAAGACTTCCTTCTCAAGGCCCTGCATCCCGATCTCGGCTACGACGACCTGCTCGCGGCTCTGGAGCGGCTACCGCCGCCGGTGACCGACGTCGGCCTCGCGCCGCCCGCGGACATGGCGCGCCTCTCCGGCGGGACGATCGTGAGCGCGCTCGACAACGCGACGTTTCCTGCAAGGCTCACGGCGCTGCGGATCGAGGACCACGCGCGAAGCTTCGCCAGGACGACATGCCTGTGGACCATGGGCGGCGAGAGCTTCGAGCCGCTGGTGCTGGTAGGTCAGGAAATGCCGAGCCCGTATCTCTTCGCCGGGCTGCTCACCGGCCGGTTCGAGCGGGCGCTGGCATGAGCGGCGAACGGCGTCACGCGCTCGCCGCCGGCGCATATGAGACGGGAGTCGTCAGCCATTCCGGCAAGGTCCGGACCGTCAACGAGGACCAGTTCGTCGTCCGGCCCGACGTCGGCGTCTGGGCCGTCGCCGACGGCATGGGCGGCCACGACGACGGTGCGCTCGCGAGCGCCACGGTGGCGGCGGCGCTGGGGACGCTCGGCACCGCGACGTCGGCTCCCGACCTCTTGGCGCAGCTGGAAGACCGCGTGCTCATGGCCAATTCCGAGCTGCGTGCGCTGATCCGCGCCCGCGGCGGCCGGATGATGGGCTCGACGATCGCCACGCTGCTGGTGCACGAGCGGCACTACGCCTGCGTCTGGTCGGGTGACAGCCGCATCTATCTCGTGCGCGACGGCGCCATCGCGCAGGTCTCCCGCGACCATACCGAGGTGGAGGAGCTGCTGCAGCAAGGCCTGATCTCGTCCGAGGAGGCGCGACACTGGCCGCGGCGCCACATCATCACCCGCGCGATCGGCGTGCAGGACGTGCCCGAGCTCGACCTCGACAGCGGCGACCTGCAGCACCTCGACACTTTCGTGCTATGCTCCGACGGGCTCACGGATCACGTCGGCGACGCCGAGATCCTCGCCGCCGTCGACGGCGGAGACTGCCAGCCGGCCTGCGATGCGCTGCTCGGCCTCACGCTCGAGCGGGGCGCGAGCGACAACGTCACCGTCGTGATCGTGCGCTATCACGGCGGCGAGCCGGACCGGACGCGCTGGATCCCGAACCAGCGCAGGCAGCGGAGCGAAGCGCCATGATGGACAACGATCGCACCGTCATCGCGGGACGCCACGCCATCGCGGCCGGCACCAAGCTGAACGGCATCTACCAGATCGAGCGCCTGATCGCCGTTGGCGGTATGGGCGAGGTCTACAAGGGCCGGGCGATCCAGACCGGAGATGCGGTCGCGATCAAGATGGTCAGGCCCGAACTCGCACAGAACGACGCGGTGCTCGCGCTCTTCCGCAAGGAGGCCTCGGCGCTGCACAGCCTCTACAACGAGGCGATCGTCCGCTATTACGTCTTCACCGTCGATCCGGCGACGAACGCCACCTATCTCGCGAGGGAGTTCGTCGACGGAGTTCCGCTCTCGGACGTCATCCGCCGCGGCCCGATGACCTTCGACCAGGTCGACGTGCTGCGCAAGCGGCTGGCGGCGGGCCTGCATGCCGCGCACCGGCTGCCGATCATTCACCGCGACGTCTCGCCGGACAACGTGATCCTGCCCGGCGGCAGCTTCGCCGGCAAGTACAATTACGCCTCACCCGAACAGCTCGGTCTCTACGGCGGCGACGTCGGGCCGAAATCCGACATCTACAGCCTCGGGCTGGTGCTGGCCGAGGCGCTGCTCGGCAAGGCCGTCGATATGGGCGGCACGCAGATGGAGATCGTCGAGAAGCGGCGTCAATTGCCGCCGCTCGATGCGCTCGATCCGCGTATACGGCCGCTCATCGCGCGCATGCTGGCGCCGAACCCCGCCGACCGGCCGACGGACATGGCCGAGGTCGCGGCCTGGCAGCCGGCCACCACGGCGAGACGCAAGCCACTGCCGGTCCTCACGATCGGCGGCGTGCTGCTTGCGGCGTCCGTCGCTGGCGCCACGGTCTATCTCTGGCCGGCGATCGTGCCGTTGTTCGTCGACCCGAAACCGAAGCTCGCATCCGCGCCCGAACCGGTCCTCACGCCTGCGCCGGACCCGGCACCTGTTCTCACCCCCGCACCGGACAAGCCGGCAGCCGCCCCGGTCACCAGCCCGGCGCCGAACCCGGTACCACCAGCCACGGACCCGGCACCGACCCTCCCGGCAACGCTGGCGCCCGCGCCGACACCCCTGACGCCGGCCCCCGTGACGCCAGCACCATCGCCCCCCGCTCCGCCGGAGCCGGTAGTCAACGCGACGCAGCCACCATCGCCGACACCAACGCCCCCGCCCGCGGGAACGACGGACCGGCCACAGCAGCCCGCGGTCGTGCCGCCTGTGCCGACCGTTTCGACGCAGCCTCCCGTCTTGCAGCCTCCCGTCTTGCAGCCTCCCGTCTTGCAGCCTCCCGTCGTGCAACCGACCGTCCGGCCGCCGCTCTCGCCTCGGGAGCGCGTCGAGAGCTTCGTGGCCGGGTTCGACGGCGGACCCTGCTTCATGCTCTGGCCGATCGAGATCGGCGAGCGTAAGCTGATGCTCGAAGGCCTGGGCACCACGGCCGCGCCGTTCGCCGCGTTCGACACCGCGTTCCGCAACGCGTTCGGCTACGAAGCCCAGATCGCGGCCCGCCCGATGACGGACAAGCAATGCCCGGCGCTCGGATTGCTGCAGCGCGTGCCGCCCGGCACCGATCGCGCGCCACGGCTTCAGCTCGCGTCGTCGCTGTTGAAGAGCGGCGACGTGCTCAGCGGCTCCATCGACAACACCGCGGGCGAGACGCCCCTGGTGCTGCTGATCGGCGATGACGGCATGGTCTACGATCTCGCGGCCTACCTCCGCCGCGACGGCCAGCGCACGACGTTCGGGCTGCGCCTGGACGCGACCGGGCCCGGCCAGAAACCGCAGCTCGTGATCGTGCTGACCGGGTCGGCTGCACCGCTCGGCGGCGCATCCGGCCCGACTTCGGCGGAAACCTTCTTTCCCACTCTTCTACAAGAGCTGGACCGTCAGAAGGCCACTCCCACCCTGGCCGTCAAGGCGTTCATGATCCAGTGAACGCGCCCTACTGCTCGCGGTAGAGTTCGCCCCATTCCTGCTGCCACAGACCCGCCTCGTCGACCACGACGACGGGGGCCTTGATCTCGTTGGCGAGACGGATGGCGCCGCGGAACGCGTCCCTCGCCGGGAGCTCGTCGCTGGTGAAGTCGTTGACCAGATGTCCTCCGGCCAGCGCGGCCGGGCATTCGATGCGGCCGCGAGGCTCGCCGTCGCTCGGCAGCAGGACCAGCGTGATCGCATCGGCGACGGGGGTGTCGACCTGCTCGAAACGGTTTTTCGGGACCACGCTCATCTCCCCTTTGAGGTTCATCGCTGGACGGCCTTGACTGCGGTCACCGGCGCCGGCCGCCGGACGTCCCGGTAGCGATCGAGCCGGAGACGGATCATCTGTTCGAACTTGCGGTGGACTTCGGACACCGAGAGCGTCTTCGTCTCGCCTGCGGCGTCGGCATAGAAGATCGGGCGGTTGGCCTGCGCCGGCTTCGGCAAGATCGACTACCCGGATCCGATCCTGAA
>CAZVMY010000068.1:0-9764 GCA_964628955.1 uncultured Methylocystis sp. | reverse complement strand
ACGGGATCGAGGATTGCCGCAAAGGGGGGCGCATGCGGAGCGCCCTGCCAGATCTGGACGAGGATCGTCGGCTTCTCCGGCCGGGCCGTCTCGATGCTGAACGAGAACCCGAAGAATGCCCTGGCGCCGTCCGACAGGAGCCGGCGTGTGCGGGGGTCGCCATAGAGGGTGTGGATGTTGACCTTCTGCGTATCCGTCCTGGTGCAGGTGTCGTCGGTGGCGCAGGAGACGGCCCCGAACCGAAAGGCGCCACGATCACCGGGTGCAACCCGGACGATCTCTGCCTGATGATGCGCCGACGCCGTGGCCGCGCCCCGGGGCGCCTTGAGGGCCGCCGGGTAGCGCTGGCCGCGGGACAGCAGGTCGAGCGTACCGGGCTGGATCGTCGCTCCGTCGGGCGACAGGTCGCGCAGCGTGTCGGGGTCGCATTGCGCCGCTCCCGCCGGCGCCAGGAACAGCACGAGCGCGGCCAGACCAGCGCCGAGACCGGCGGCAGCGGATCGTCTTCGGACACAGCTTCCGACCATCGGCATCTCAATCGGGTTTCCGATAGTGGAACAGCGAGTTGCCCGACACCTCGCCGACCCGGAACGGCGGGATCGCAGCGGCGATCATCTCCTCGCGCGAGCCGACGTCGCACGGATCGACGAGGCAGTTCCCACCCAGATGACGGTCGAGGAACCGGACGAAATCGAACCGCCCGAAAATGCGCATGTGATCAGCCTGGGCGAACCGGGCTCGCCTCTCTTCGCCGGATAGCCCGGGATCGAGGTCTTCAGCCGTCTCGTCGCCCCGGAACGGAACCGAGAAGACCGTGCTGCCTCCGGGGCGGAGCATCCGTTTCAGCTCAGCGAGAACGTCCTCGACCTTGCAGGGGACGTGTTCGAGAACGTGGTTGTGGATGATCAGATCGCAGGATTCGCTGCGGATCGACCCGGTGTCGGTGCACAGATCGAACGGCCGGACCGCGTTCTCACCATACGGATAGGCCTCGGGAAACTTGTCGTAGGCCTCGTAGGTGATGTCTCGCCGCCCGGAGAACCGGGCGAACAGGAACCGTTCGGGCGCGAAATGCACGACGGTGGAGCCCGCTTCCGGGAGACCCAGCCGCTTGAGCAGCATCCAGAGATACCGGCCCCGCTCGAGCGAGCCGCAGCCCGCGCAGGCGGCCGTCGGGCGGCCGTTATGCTCGCCGAAGCGGGTTCCGCCGCAGACGGGGCAGGTCGGATTTGGCATGGTCGGACTCGGCATGGCCGGTCATGCTCCGATCTGCGGAGCGCCGGGCCGCCGGATCACGCGGCGACGCTGTGCTCCTTGTAGCTCTTCTCTTCGATATAGGTCGAACCAAGTGCCAGATTGATGACCTTCTTGAGGCGGGCACGCTCGTCATTGGTGACGTAGACGGCGCGCGCCAGCGCGATGAACGTCGGGCCGAAGTCCTTGTCCCGCTCGCAGTCGCGGATGTCGTCCTCGATCACCCACAGCTTCTCATTGACGCGCTGGAGGTCGGCGATCGCGGTCTCGACGTCCGGCGAGAAGGAAGGGAACGCCGCCGCGATGACCGCGTCGAGGGCAGCGAGTTCCTTGCGGACGTTGACGAGCTTGGCTTCGTCCGCGATCCGCTCGCTCTTGATCCGCAGGATGGTGATCTTGTCGATCACCTCGCCGATCGAGACCGGCACGACGATTTCGTTCGCCGCAGCATTCATCAGAGACCTCTGAAATGGATTGAACAATGCGGCTACAGCTACCGTCGCGCTCATCCCGCGCCAAGCCCGCCGCGGAACTTTCTGGCGTCTAGCTTAAGGGCCGCGTCGCCCCGGCCGGCGAGAAGGACGAGCGGCTCCAGTGGCGCTCGCTCTGCTTGTAGGACGTGGCGCAATGGATCGCGACCGTTTGCAGCAGTTCGTGGCGATCGAGCACAAGGACGTCCTGCATCGCGGCCGAGAGATGACCTTCGCTCTCGGTAAGGGTTTGCGCGAAGGCCCGCGTGAAGAGACCGGGGCCCGTCGAGAGCCAGAGCACGTCGCGGTCGCCGCGCAGGATGGCCGTTACGGCCTGGTCGAGCGCGAGGCCGATCACGGGATGACGCGGTTCGGCCGCGATGAAGTTGTTGCCGAGCGTGCCGAGGTCTTCCTGATACACGATCAGCCCCTGCCCGCCCGGGTCCAGCCGGTGCAGCTGCGCGATGCAGCGATCGTCGGCGTCGACGTAGAATCCTCCTTCCGCGAACAGGGTCGCCAGCCGGAACAGATCGGCCTTCATCGCGGGCTCGCGAGCCAGCCGGTAGGCCTTGACGGCCTGCCTGCCACAGGTGGCCGCGATGGCCGTCGCCGCGGCTTCCTCGTCGTAGAGCCGATACCGGAACCCCGGGTTCTGCTGCGACCACGAGCGCATGAGCCGCGTCAGGTCCGACGGGACCTCGGTGGTATTCCAGTACTGCACGATCCGCCGGGGGATCGGTGAAGGCCGGCGCCGCAGGCTGCTGCCGGCCGCGCGCTTGAATGCGCCCTGCCGGCGCAGTTCGACCATCAGCAGGAGCGCGGGCGGCGTCGTTCCGGGATTATCCCGGACCACGTCCAGCAGACCATCGAGGCGGTCCGTGCCTCGCCGTTCGAGGGCAATCCGAAGGGCCTCGATCAGGGAGCGGTCCATGCGGAACTCGTCGAACAATTGTCCGAGCAGCGACTGCGAGAAGTTGGACGAGATGCCGCGCAGTTCGGTGCGGAACTGGTTCAGGCGGGCCGCCTCGACGAGGCTCGCCCGGGCGGTATCGAGATCGAGCACGAGCATGGCCGAATGCGCCAGCCCGCGCAGCACCACCAGTTCGTCCGGCCATTTTTCCGCGGCGCGTCGGAACATGTACTGCGCCTTGGGAACGTTCCAGCGGGCGAGTGCCAGAGCGCCGGCGATCGCATCCACACGGCCTCGATCGGCCAGGGCAGCCGGCCGGAACTGCTCCACGGCGCGCTCGACCGTCCCGAACAGACCGAGCTCGATCTCGAGGCTGCGCAACGCATGCCAGATCCCGACATGGAACGGGAACTCCAGATGACCGGCCCTCAGCAGGTCATGCGCCTCGGTGAAATCGCCCGCCTGACGCAGGACCTTGGCCTTGGTCGTATACCAGTCGGGAAAGCTGCCCTGCCTGCGGCGCAGCCGTTCGAGCTGTGCCAGCCCGTCCTCGACCTCGCCCAGTCCAATCAGGCAGCGCGCGATCTGCAACTGCAGGCCGACGGATGACGGGTCGAGCCGCGCGGCCTCGCGAAAGAGATCGAGCGCGGTCCCCAGGTCATCCGCATTGCGGGCGATCTCGGCGAGCGCGGCGATCACCCCGGAGTGGGCCGGCGCGATCGCACGCGCCGCCTCCAGCAGCAACCGCGCCTCGCCGACCTGACCGGTTCGCAGCCGCGCCATCGCCTGCTCGACCCGCGTCTGGATCGAACCCGGATCGAGGGCGGCAGCACGATCGAAGGCAGCCCGTTCCGCCACGTCGTCGCCTGCTGCGCGCTCGATCAGGGCACGCTGCCGGTGCGGCCAGGCCTTCTCCGGATATCGTTCCAGCAGCGGCGCGAGATGCTGCCGCGCGTCGTCCAGCCGTCCGAAATGGCGGAGTTCGGCGAGCATTTCGGCATGGCCGGCCTCACCGTCGGGACGCACCGCGACCGCGCGCCGGAACCATTCCATGGCGTCGCCCCGCCGGTCCTGCCGGCGCTGCAACCGGCCGCGGCCGATCAGGGCCGCGTAGTCCTCGGGCGCTTCACGCAGGATCAGCGCGTAGGCGGCTTCCGCCTCATCCACCTGCCACCGTTCGGCGTGATAGGCGGCCAGCGCTTGCGCGGCCGCGAGCGGCACGGGCGTGAGCGCCGTCGCGATCTGCAACAGGTTCAGCTCGGTGACGGGGTCGCCCCGCTGGCGCGCGCACCGCGCGAGCTCGATCAGTGCGGCGGATCGCAGCGTGGCGTTCTCGACCAGACGCCGGCCGATCGTCTCCGCTTCGTCGATGCGGCCGAGATCGCGCAGGGTGACCGCGATCTCCAGTTCGCGCTGGGCATCGGAGGGATCGGCGGCATGCGCCGCCCGGAAATGCTCCAGCGCCGCGGCGTGATCACCTCGATGCCGGGCGAGCAGGGCCCGCGCGCGATGAGCCGGGCCACGGCCGGGATCGAGACGGATGGCGTCTGCGAACGCCGTTTCAGACTCGTCGAGCCGCCCGAGATCGCGCAGGGCCTGCCCGATCTCGTGCCGGAGCCCGGAATCGTCCGGACGCGCCCTGCCCGCGGCCTCGAAATGCCCGAGCGCCGTGGCGTGGTCGCCCTTGCGGCGAGCAAGTCGCCCCAGCAGGTGGTGCGCCTTGTCATGGTCGGGCCTGGCATCGAGCAGCCGGCGGAGCGCGTGCTCCGCCTCCTCGGCTGCACCGCTGTCGACGGCTGACTGCCCGAAGTTCAGCAGCAGTTCCATGTCGTCGGGCACCAAGGCGCAAGCACGCGCGAACGCGGCCTTCGCCCCGGCGTGATCCCGTTTGCGGCGCAGCACGAAGCCGAGCGACCGGTGCGCGGGCGCGAACTCCGGCCGTTGCTCGACCATGGCCCTGAAATGCGCCTCGGCGGTATCGATCTGGCCGAGCAGCCAGTAGGTCTGTCCGATGTCCTGGGTCAGCGCAAACTCGTCGGGCGCGAGCGCCGCAGCCTGCCGGAAAAGATCGAGCGAGGCCGCATGCTCACCGGCCTTGCGCGCCGCGAGCGCTTGCTTGCGCAGGGAGGTCGCTGTGGCTGGTGGCCCGTCGGTCAAGCGCTCGTGTCCAATCGCAAGTCAGACCGGCAAGCGTGCGGGTGCCGCCGAACCGATCGGAAACACGGCGAAACTGACGCCTCGCTCTCGTGCGAGACGTTCCAGAGCCTGGGCGCGATCGTCGGGACACGCCGTCGGATCGAGGACGATGCCGTCGTAGGCGACGGAGCGCTCGTCAAGCGCCCGGCCATCGCCATCGAGGAACCAGTACACGGTCTCTGCTTCGGCACCTGACGCGAGCAAGCCGCGGCGCCGGCCGGCATCCGCACCCACGACGGCGACTGCGCGCACCGGTTCGAACGCGCCCTCCCTGGCGAAACGGCGGCGCCGCGCGAGAATCTGCCGGTAGAGCAGGTCGTAGCGGCTCGCCATGTAGGCCGTGTCGTGGGCGACCCCGTAGCCCGCCTGCCATTCCATCACCTCCGCGACGCGCTCGCGATATCCCGCCGCGTCACCCCGGATCGCCAGCAGCGCCGCCATGACATCGGCCGGCGTCTGCGCGAGCGGCAGCAGCCAGCCGCCGCCATGCGCGCGGATGCGCTCGCCGACGGCGCCGCAATCGAGCCCGAGCACGGGCAGGCCGATCGCCCACATCTCCGTCAGGGTGTGGCAGTAGGTTTCGGGCCAGATCGACAGCACGACGCCGATATGGGCGCCGATGGCGCCGGCGCGGTCGGCGAACGCCTCGCGTTCGTAGCGGCCATGCAGCACGAGACCCGGCCGCTCCCTGAGCCGCCCGCCGTTGCCGAGAACGTGGAACTCCAGCTCGCGACCGAGATCGATGCGCAGGATCGCTTCGATCAGTGCCGCGCCCTTGGCCGCCGAGATGTTGCCGGGTACGAGGATCTTGAGCTTTTCCCGGGCGGATGGCGGTCGCGCCGTCGCTGCGAACCGCTCGAAGCTGCGTCCATGCGGCAGGACGCGAAAATCCATCTGCCGCGTCTCCGGATAGACGTCCTGGAAGACCGTTCTGGCGGCGTCGGAGGTCGTGACGAGCGCATCGGCCGCGCGCAGCGCCGGTCCGAACATCTCTCGCCAGCGATGGACGAATCGGTCCTTGAGCGGCGGCATCTCGGCCGGGAGCCACAGCTCGGCCGTGCAGTTTCCCGGCGTCGGCGTGCAGCGCCCGGCGCAGTAGCGGCCGGTTTCGTCGAGCAGCTTCACGGTCGGACACACCAGGTAGAAGTCGTGAAGCGACAGCACCACGGGAAGGCCCAGCGCGCGACAGACCGCCGGAAGGTCCGAGCCATGCCACGCGAGATGCCGGATGTGTACGAGCTCGAAGCCGTGCCGCATCAGGATTGCGGTGATGCGATCGGTGTAGTCGGCGCTCACATGGGCCGCGGGACCAAGTCGTCCAGCAAGCGACACCACCTCCACGGTTTCGGCGCCTGCCGGCCCGACCCGCTGGACCTCGATGCGTTCCGCGTCGCAGCGGATGGTCCAGGTCTCGTAGAGATCGCCCAGCGCCGCCATCAGGTCGGCGTTCGTCTGGGGCGTCCCCCCGGTCGTGGTGGACAGCACGAAGGCGATCCTGGGTCGCGGCCGCAGATGGCCGGCCGCGTCGGCGAGCGCGCGGCGTATCCGACCGCGCATCGCGACGAGTTCCGGTCCGGACTCGAACGCCCCGATCAGCGTCTTGTACTCCGGATAGCGCCGGTCGATGACCGCTCGGCCGGCCGCATAGTTGCGCTGCTTCTGCGAGCCGAAACTCGCCGAACCGCGATGATGCACGAAGGTGCGGTCGTCGATGACGTGCAGAAAGCCGGCGCGTAACGCCCGCATGCAGAAATCGTTTTCCTCGCCGTAGCCGACCGGGAACGCCGCCGCATCGAATGCGCCGACGGCATCGAGACACGCGCGGCGGATGAACAGGCAGAAGCCGTTGCCGGTCGGGACGACGGGCAAGCTGGCGTTAGCCGCCTGTCGCACCAGCCGGGCAACGTCGTCGATCCCGAGCCCGTCGGGATAGGCATTGGCGACGTTCGCCTCGGGCACGCTGAAGGCGCCGGCGTTGTTGGACAACGGCGTGACCGTCCCGATCCGGCTGTCGCCATAGGCGGCCGCGCGAAGGCTCGACAGCCAGCCGCGCGTCACGATCGCATCCGAGTTGAGCAGGACGACGTCGTTGTCGCCGGCGAGCCGCATCCCGGCGTTCACCGTGCCGGTGAAGCCCTGATTGGTCCGGGTGTGGAACACCCGCACGTTGGGCACCGTCTCCGCTGCGGCGAGTATCGCGCGGATCCGCGGATCGCTGCTGCAATCGTCGATCAGGACCAACTCCTCGGCGGTGTCGGTGTGCCGGACGAGCGCGTCGAGGCAGCGTTCGAGATCGTCGGCCGCGTTGTGGATCGGCACGACGATCGAGACCGGCGGCGCCCGGTTCAGCCGGGCCACGAGGCCCGCCCTGACGGGCGAACTCGTCCCGGCAGAGACCGGCTCCAGCCCCGGCTCCATCTCCTGCGGCGCGGTCGGCATCGCGACCGGCGTCACCGCCGGGGTCGGCGAGGCGGTCGCCCGCCAGCCGAGCGCCCGCCCGCGCAGCATGAAGGCGAGGAAAGGATTCTCGTCCGAGCCGTCGGGCAGATACGTCCGGCGGACGTGGTCGGCATCGAAGGCAGCCGAGGCGCGCCGCCCCTCGGCCAACCCCCAGACATACCAGTGCACGAAAGGATCGAGATCGGAGGACCGGACGTCGGCGTTGCGCGCGAGGTAGAGTTCCGCGTCGAAGAACGGATTGGGCGACAGCCCCTTGCCGCGCGCGCGGGAGAGATAATGGGCGAGGGCGCCGTGGGGGTAACCTTTGATATCCGTCCGCGAGCGATACCAGGCGAGGTCGAAGAATGGCCCGGGGTCATGACCGGCCGCCTCCCCGATCGTCAGATAATGCTCGAACGGCCCGCGATCGTCTTCGGCGCTCATGTGCCGCGCCGCGTACCATCTGGGCCAGAAAAAGAAGTTGGGTGAGCGACGCGCCCGGTCGCCATGCCGCAGGAAATGTTCGGCCGGGTCCATGCCGCTGGTCGCGGCTTCCGGCAAATGCAGCAGGTAGTACTGGGGATCGAAGAGCCGGCTCTCGATCAGGACGCGTGCAGTCGGTGCGCCAGCTGTTTCTGAAAGACGCTGATCCTGCAGCCGTTGATCTTGGTCTTGCAACAGACGGTCTTGCAATCCACGGAACCTAAACCGGACCCGCGCGTGTGATACACAACGCACCTGTCGCTGACAACGCGCGTCACGATCGGCGGCGCTCTATGACCGTTCGCCATAGGCGGCAGCGATGACGGCCTTCTTGCCGCGCAGATGCGCCTTCATGAGCCGGGCCAGCGCCTCGCCGTCCGCGGCCCGGAGCAGGACGAGCATCTGCTCGTGCTCCTCGACGGCCCTGCGCCATTGCTCGTCCGTCTTGTGCGCCGTGTAGCGCATGCGCTGGATGCGCGACGATAGGCTGGCGTAAACAGCGGTCAGCGTGGCGTTGCGCGCGGCCGCCATGATCGCCTCGTGGATCTCGCGGTTCAGCGTGAAATAGCCCGCCTCGTCGCGCGCACGCCACGCGTCGAGCATTGCGGCATGCCGGGCCTCGATCGCCGCGATCTCGGCAGGTGTGACGTGCCGGCAGGCGAGTTCGGCCGCGGTCGCCTCGAGGCCGGCCACGACCTCGATCATCTCGTCGATCTCGCGTTCCGAGATGCTGGCGACCCGGGCGCCGCGGTTCGGCAGCAGGTCCAGCAATCCTTCGGTCGCGAGGATCTTGATCGCTTCCCGCAGCGGCGTGCGCGAGGTGCCGAAGCGCTCGCACAGGTCCAGTTCGTTGATCCGCGCCTGCGGTTCGAGCTGCCCGGACAGGATCAGCTCGCGCAGACGCTCCGCAATCTCGTCGTGCAGATAGCGTCGCCTGATGCCCTCGACACTCTGGATTCGGCTCATCGCCGCGCCTCCGTCGGCAGGGCGCGGTCCAGAACCGTCACGACATGGACGGCGCTGCGCCGGCCGAGATCGGCGATCTGGTGGCGGCAGCTCGTGCCATCGGCGACGATCAGATCGTCCTTCCCGGCCGCGCGGACGGCCGGCAGCAGCGAGAGCTCCGCCATGGCTCTCGACACCTCCTGATGCGCCGGCTCGTAGCCGAACACGCCGGCCATGCCGCAGCAGCTCGAGTCGATCGGTCTCACGTCCAGACCCGGGACGAGCCTGAGGCAGGCTTCGACCGCGCCCATCGCCCCGGCCGCCTTCTGATGGCAGTGACCGTGAAGATGCGCGATCCGCCCGTTCTGGTCGCCGAAGGGCGAGCGGAACCGGCCGCTCGCCGAGTCACCCGCCAGCAGTTCCTCGAACAGCAACGCGGCCTTCGCGAGTGGTGCCGCCTCGCCGGCGGGCAATAGCGCGGCATACTCGTCCCGCAGCGTGAGCAGACAGGACGGTTCGAGGCCGACGATCCGCGCACCGCGCGCCACCAGCGGCGCGAGCGCTTCCACCAGCCGCCGCGCCTCGACCCGCGCCTCGTCCACGAGCCCGGTCGACAGAAACGTACGCCCGCAGCACAGCGGCCGGCCCGCAGGTGGATCGACACGATGCACACGGTATCCGGTGGCCAGCAGCACCCGCCGCGCCGCCGCGACCACATCGGGCTCGAAATGCCGGTTGAAGGTGTCGGCGAGCAGGATGACGTCGTGGCCATCGCCGACGATATCCGCCGGCCTCGCGACGGCGCCCTCGTCGCGCCACGGCTTTCGCCACTCCGGCAGGCTGCGCGCGGCCGCGAACCCGAACAGGGTCTCGCCGAGCTTCGCGAGCAGAGGCGAACCGTTCCGGAGATTGAGGAGCAGACCGAGCCGCGACGCCATCCCTGCGTAGCGCGGCAGCCAGGCCACGAGCCGGTCACGCAGGCTGAGCCCGTGCGCGGTGTTCCAGTGGTGCAGGAACTCGATCTTCATCCGCGCCATGTCGACGCCGGTCGGGCATTCGCGGCGGCA
>CAZVMY010000067.1:0-9817 GCA_964628955.1 uncultured Methylocystis sp. | reverse complement strand
GCGCGCAGAGGTCCGGATCGATGGTCGCGAAACGCTGCTCCACGGCATCGATCAGCGACGGCACGCTCCAGAGCTCGACATAGAGCGCGCTCCCGAGGTCACGCTGGACGATGCCGTGATGCTCTCCGCTCGAAAGCGGGGCAAAGACCATGGCGTTGGTCATCACGCCGGCGAAGGAGGGACCGATCCGGCGGCTCGGCTGCGGCGCGGAGACGACGCCGTCGTCGTCGGTGACCGGGAAGAACTCCGCCCAGTCCACCATCCAGTCGGACGTGAGCGGCAGGGGATTGCCTAGCCGGCGGCTGGTCAGCGCGATGCCCTGCGCTTGGTTCCGGGCGCTGGTCGGGTTCATACGATAGACGTCACGCACCATGGCGTGCCCGAACCGGCTGGCGCCATGGGTGAACTCGACCGGGACGGTGCCGTCGCGGGTCAGCGGCAGGGCATCGAGATTGTTGCGATAGAGGTCCAGCACCCGGCGATGCAGGATCCGCGGCAGCAGGTCGTCGCGGATGATGCGCCGGTACACCAGGGTGAGGATCGCGCGCGCGCAGAAGAAGCGCCGGTAGGCGATCTCGACCGGTGGAGCGGCGCCCGCCAGCGGCACGGCCTCGATCAGCGTCAGGATAGCGTTATGCGCCGTGTGCATCAGCAGCGTCAGCTGCGCCATGATGGTATGGGCGTCATTTCGGGGATCGGCGATCAGCGCCTCGCTGAGCTCCGGCCGCTCGACGTTGAGCCGGCCGATGTCGTGAAACGGGCAGTAGCGCGCGCCGGGCGGTCGGGCGCCTTCGGCGACGCGGCCGATCCGTAGCCGGTTGCGCGGAAAAAGCCCGCGCTCCGGGATCGGCAGGCCCTCGCCGTCGGCGGTCGGCAGGGCATAGGCCGCGGGAGACGCGTTGGGGCCGTAGCCGTAGAGCGTATCCAGCATCAGCGCGCGCTGGCGCGTGTTGGTCACCTTCGCGGCGCCGGCGCTCATGCCCGCGCCGGCGGTGCCGCTGTCGACGAGGTCGTGTCCGACGAGCTGGAGCAGATACGTGTAACCAGCCGGAATGGCCGGATTATCCTCGGGGCGGGTGGCACCGGGCAGCGTGTCGGTCCAGAACCGGCCGGAATCGATCCTGCTGCTGAGCTTGCTCATCAACCCGTGCAGGCGCTGCCGGTCGCCGCCCTCCAGCGTTTCGGACGTCCGCAGGACCGACGACAGGTAACGCTCCACGGGCGCCGGCTCCCGGAAGAGGTTCGGGCCGCGGGTCTCTACGTCGTGTGGCAGCTTCCAGCCGTGCATCGATCACCTCGCCTCCGTGCTCGGACGCGCGCGTCAAGTCATCGTCAAACCGGGCCGTGCGCTGGAACCGTCGTGGTAGTCTCGCCGGGCTCGCGGAGGTGCCCGATGTTCCAGCCGCTGGATGCTCTCGCACCCTCGATCCGTCGGGAGCTGGACGCGGGTGTACCCGCGCCATTGCAGCCGCTGGCCGCCCGGTTCGCCTCGCTGTTCGTGATGCGGTCGCCGTTCGCGCCGGCGGCGATGCTGGTCGGCGGTGTCGTGCCGGTTCCGTCGGGGCAGGCAGACGCCCATGGCGCACCGAGCTTCAGCGTGAGCGGCAACGGGCTCGAGCTGGTGGCCGCCGTCACGTCCTGCCTCGGCGAGGCGGCCGAGGCGCTCTCGCAGATCGACGACGGCCGCGCGACGATCCTCGCACGCCCCGATCTCGTCGACGGCTGGATCGCCGGTGTGATCCCGGAGCCCGATCGTCCCGTCAGCTGCATCCCGGGTCGTGAGATGCCGTCGGGGCGCGTGCGGCTCGTGCCGGCCGATCTCGTGATCCGGCGGGCGCCGGGCGATACGGTGTTCGTGCCGCCGGGTGCCCGGGGTACGGGCGTAGCGGCGGGCGCCGATGGGGCGGCGGCGGCCGAACGCGCGGTGCTCGAACTCGTGGAGCGCGACGCTGCGGCGCTGTGGTGGTTCGGCGGCGTTCCGCCCAAGGCTTTGTCTCCGACCGGGCCTGTCGCGCCGGCGGCGATGGCGCTGATCGATCGACTTCGAGCTGGTGGCACCCCTCGCGTCACCCGCCTGCTCGATCTGACAGGCGACCTCGGCATTCCGGTCGTGGCGGCCTGCTCATGCGATCCCAACGGCTTCGATCTCGCCTGCGGCGTTGCAGCACGGCGCGACGTCGAAGCGGCCGCGACCGCGGCACTGCTCGAGCTGATGCAGATGGAACTCGCTTCCGTCGTCGCCGATCTCAAGCGAGCGGACCCGCTCGCCGTGCTCAACGAGGCCGATCGCCGGCATCTGGCGCGCCGCGCCCTCGACATGTTTGCGCTGCCGACGTTCGCGCCCGCGTCCGAACGGGGCGTGCCGGACGCTCCGCCCGCCGGCGATCCGTTCACGGCACTCGCCGAACGCGGCGTCGCCGTCACCCTCGTCGACCTTACGCGTGACGATGTCGGCGTTCCCGTCATCCGTGCGCTGGCGCCGGCGCTGCAGCCGTTCAGCCCGGCGGTGATCACGCCACGCCTCGCCCGGGCGATCTCCGGGTCCGGAGCCCGTGCGGGCCCGGCCGGCGTGACGCCGTTCTGATCGGCGTCAACCGTGGGTCAGTCAGGCTGGTTCACGCCGGTGGAACGCGGCCCGCTGCCGGGATGACGACGGCCTGACGCCTCGCGTGAGATCGTCCGGCGTGCCGATGCCCCGGCCGTCCGACGGAGATCGTCATGCCCGGATCGATAGACGATTCACCCATTCGCCTCCCCCCGCGGCAGCATTCGCGGCCCGGACCGCCGGTCGGCGGCGTCTGCCTCTGGATGACGGGCATGCTGGCCACGGTTCTCGCGGCAGCGGCCGTCGTCGAACAGGGCAGGCAGCCGGCAGGCGGCGACGAGAAGGGGCGCCAGGCGGCGGAAGTCGCCCGATCTGCCGGGCGTTAGCGCGGCAGGCGTCAGTCAGTACCCAGTGGAGGCGTGAAATGCACATTCTCGATTGCCGACCATCCGGTCTGCGCCAGGGCCTGTTCGTCGTGCCGGCGCGACCGTTCCTCCCCGCTCCCGATCCCCGACGCTATCGTGCCGTGGACTGGCGCGACATCGATGCCATCCTCGCGCATTTCGCACGCCTGCCGCTCGGCCGTCTGCGCCATCGCTTTCACGGGCTGGTGTCGCTGGCTGGGGTCCGCCGCTATCTCCTCGGCGCCGACTGGCGCAGCCGCTTCGTGCTGGCCTGCGAGGAAGCCGGCCGGATCACCGGCCTCGTCGAGCTGGTCGCGCCGTCCTGCCTTGACTGGCGCTCGGTGGAGATGGCGCTGACGCTCGAGCCGGGTCCACGCGAAACGGAGCGCGTGCGTGAACTGTTGCAACTCGCCCTCTTCGAGGCGAGCGAACGCGACGTCGCGGAGATCGAGGTGTTCTTCGAGCCCGACGATCCGCTGCTGCGCGAGCTGCGGCCGCTCGACGTCGAGATCGACACCCACGCCGGCCGCGCGCGGCTGCGGTTGCGCGCGGACGAGGCCGAGCCAGGAGCCGGGGACGAGGGCTTTCCTGCCGCGCTCCCCGCGATTGCATGAGGCCGGTGCCATGACCCTTCTTCCGTCGCGACTCCGTCCAGTGTTCGCGTCGCTCGCATTCTGCCTGGCGCTGTGCACCGTGCCTGTTCATGGAGCCTCGGAGCCGGGGTCTCCGCAATCGGCGCGCGGCGCCCCCTGCGCGGCGTGGACCGCGACGATCCTGATCTATCTCGCGCTGTACGAGAGTTTTGGCGTCCTCGACGCCGAGACGGGAGAGATGGTGCGGGCCCAGTTGAACGCGCTTGGCCGGCACTGTGACCAGCAGGGTCACGCGGCGGTTCTCGCCCGCTACGCCGCGCTGTTCCAGTTGCTGGCGCCGCTCGACGAGGCCTGGCTGGATCCGAACCTCTGGGGTGACGTCCCCTGAAGCGACTGCTGTGAGCTTACCAGGAAAGTCACGCGCACTTGACTGTTGACAGCATGGGCCGCTCCGGTGTGCCTCGACGAAATGATGACGGGGGTGCGAGCGAGGGGCGGGCCGCGGTCGATGGACGAATCTGCTGCGACCACGCGGACGGTCCTGCTCCTGCAAGGCCCCTCGTCGCTGTTCTTCCGGCATCTCGCGGACGCGCTGGAGGCGCGGGGCGCCCAGGTCCGGCGCATCAACCTGTGCACCGGCGACTGGCTCTTCTGGCGCCGGCCGGGCGCGCGGAACTACCGTGGCGATGCGGCCGCATGGCCCGGCTACCTCGCGGCGGTGTTCGAGGCCGAGCACGTCACTGATCTGGTGCTGCTCGGCGATTGCCGCGAGCGTCACAAGGCAGCAATCGCACTGGCGCGGCGAACGGGAATTCGCGTCCACGCCATTGAACTCGGTTATCTGAGGCCGGACTGGCTGACCATCGAACGCGAGGGAACGGGCGGCTTTTCCCGCTTTCCGCGTGATCCCGCGGCGATCCGGCGGCTCGCGACCGGGCCGCTGCCGGCGACGACGCGACTCTACCGCTCGTCGTTCCTCGAGTATGCGGCCCTCGACGTCGCGTTCAATCTCGCCAACGTGGTGTTCGATCCGCTTTTCTTCCCGCAGTTCCGCCGGCATGCGATCGACCATCCCGTCGTCGAATACGCCGGCTGGATCGTGAAGCTGGTGCGTGGTCCTGCAGAGCGGCGCAGGACGGCAGCGACGCTGGCGGACGTCGGCCGGCGGCCGGGTCCGCGCTTCCTCGTGCCCCTGCAGCTTGCCACTGATTTCCAGATCCGGGTCCACGCGCCCGATCCCGATCTCGTCGCGATGATGAAGGGTGTCGTGAGGAGCTTCGCCCGCGAGGCGCCGCCCGACGCGACCCTGCTGTTCAAGGTCCATCCGCTCGACAACGGCTGGATCCGCTGGCGCCGACTTCTGATCGACGAGGCCGCGACGGCCGGTGTCGCGGGGCGCTGTTTCGTGGTCGACGGCGGCGATCTGGGTCGGATGCTCGACGGTGCCGCCGGCGTGGTGACGGTCAACTCGACGGTCGGGATCACGGCGCTTGTCGCCGGCGTGCCCGTGCTCACCCTGGGCACGGCGCTCTACGACGTCGCCGGGTTGACGCATCGAGGTCCGAAAGAGGCCTTCTGGCAGCGTCCCGAGAGACCCGACCCGACGTTCGTCACGGACTTTCTGCGCGCGCTCGCCGCGACGATCCAGGTGCGCGGCGCCTTCGACGGAGAGGGCGTGCGCCCCGGTGCGGCCGCGGTGGCAGAGCGCATCCTGCGCGATCGTGACCCGCTGGCGTCCGCAGCTGGCGCGGCCGCGGCGGAACCGTCCGTCGACGTGAGCTGACCTTGGTCTGGCGCGCCGGCGAGACCTGGCCCCATCCCGCAGCGACCCGCCGGCTTGCCGGCGCGGCGTGGCGTCATCTCGGCCGTCGCGCCGGCGCGGCCCACTGGGCCGACGCCGCCGGACGCGGCTGGCTGGTCAGGCCGGACCTGCTGCCGCAGCCTGTGGCCGGAATGCCTCCGGTCGTCTTCGGCTGGCGCGAGGACGGCCTCGATCCCGGCGGGGCCGACCCCGGATCCGTCGACGCCTGGCTTCGGATCATCCGCGAGGCCCGCCTGTTCTGGCCCGTGCCGCGGCACGACGCGGTCGCGATCGAGACCCTTCTGGTGGCCGGCGACGAGGGCGCGGCCGTGACCGCGCTGGAGCGCCTCGCCGGACGACCGCGAACTGGACTGCTCGCCGCGTCGCCCGGCGGCGTCGCGGCGGAAGCAGCCCGACGACACGGTATCAGCGTGTTCGACGATGCGGCCAACCTCGATCCGGCCGCGCTGTCGCGTGTCGTCGGTCCGGCCGCCGCGCAGGCCGTGCTGCTGCACGCGGCGCTGGGCGATATCCCGGTCGAGACCTTCGAGGGTGCGCCCGTTCCGGTATCGGCCGCGCGCGCATGGCTCGGCAGCGCCCGGGCGATCGATCCCTGGTTCCGCGAGCCGGTGACCATGGAGGAGGGGCTCGACGCCGTCCGGCTGCTCGGCCGCAGCGTCGCCGCGAACCGCCGGCCGGCGATGACGGTCGGCCTGTCGAGCTGGAAGCACGGCGTGGTCAGTCCTTTTCTGGCCGGTCCGTCCGGTCCGCCCGGACGTCATGCCACGGTCGAGGCCGCGCTGGCTGCCGCGGCGCCCGACGGTCGCGTCGCGATCTGGGGCGCGATCGACCATCCCGGCGCCGAGGCCTCGTGCGGTGCGGCCGGCGTGCCCGTCGTGCGGCTCGAGGACGGGTTCCTGCGCTCGGTCGGGCTCGGTCTCCAGCGGGTACCATCCGCCTCGCTCGTCGTCGAGGAACTCGCGCTCCACTTCGACGCGCGCAGCCCGAACGGCTTCGAGGCGCTGATTGCCGCGGCGGAGTTTCCGGCACGGCTGCTGGAGCGAAGCGTCGCGCTTCGCCAGGCGATCGTCGGCGCGCGCCTGACGAAATACAACGTCGGCCGCCCGGCCGTTCTGCCGGACGCTGCCGGACGACGCCGCGTGCTGGTGCCCGGACAGGTCGAGGGCGACCAGTCGCTGCGGTTCGGCGCGCCGGGCATCCGCACGAACGCCGCACTCCTGACCGCCGCCCGCCGGCGGCAGCCCGATGCGTTCCTGCTCTTCAAGCCCCATCCCGACGTGCTCACCGGGCTGCGGCCCGGTGCCGTTCCGCCGGAGCTGGTCGCGGCCACGGTCGACCGCGTCGAGACGACGGCGGGCATGCCGGACTGCCTCGACTGGGCGGATCACGTCGAGACGATGACCTCGCTGACCGGCTTCGAGGCGCTGCTGCGCGGCCGCAGCGTGACCGTGCATGGCCTGCCGTTCTATGCCGGCTGGGGTCTCACCGAGGATCTGATCCCGGCGCCCGGCCGCCGGCGGCGCCTGGACCTGGACGAACTCGTCGCCGCGGCGCTGCTGCTCTACCCGCGCTACGTCGATCCGGAGACCTTCCTGCCCGCACCGGCGGAGGTCGTCGTGCGCCGCCTGGCCGAGCGCAGGCTGCGCGTGCCGACCGCGGCCGAGCGCGCGCTGGACCTGTGGCGACGCGCCCTGTCGTTCGTGATCCACCGGGTGATCGAACCGTTCGAGCGGCGGCAACCGTGATCGAACGCCGGCTGGCCCCGCCGCCCGCCAACGGCTATTCTGGGCCTGTATGAAGGACCTGAGGGAAGCGATGGCCGCAACGTTCGATGGATCAGGCCGTGTGATCGGGCCGGCGTTGGTCGCGCTCCTGTTGAGCTGCGTCGCGGTGGCGGCGGAAACACCGGTCGGCATCTGGGAGAACCAGCGTACGAAATCGACGGTGGAGTTCCGGCCGAACGGGGACGTGCTGATGTCGGGCCTCGGCACGTCCACCTTCCAGGACTGCGCCGGCGCGGGCGGCAACATCTGCATCGTCGGCAAGGGCTTCAACTGCCGCTATCGCGCGATCTACACCGAGAACAGCATGACGCTGCAGCTCTTCACGGGCCGTCCCACCAAGAACTGCCCGGAAGGCGTCTACCACCGCAAGAGCGAGTGAGCTCTCAGCCGTCGATCCCCAGCCGACGGGCCCGTTCGAGACGCGGCGGCGGGTCGACGAAGGCGCCCGGCTCGTTGACGGTGTCTTCGGCGATCCGGCGCACGATCGCCCGGCAGGCCGCCGCGCGGCCCTCCGGATTGTAGAACGAGCCCTTGATCTGGATCGCGGTCGCGACCGCGCGCACGAAGGCATCGGCCAGAACCGGGTCGACCGGCTCCGGCGCCTGCCAGAACGCGTCGAGCGGACCCTGATGCGTCAATCCCGGCACGTCGAACACGGCGATGCCGAGCACCTTCGTCGGGCAGCCGGCACGCAGCGCGTGGAGGCCGACGGTGGAGTTCACGAGGACGCATCCCCGGGCGCGGCCGAGCACCGCGGCCAGATCGCCGCCATCGAGAACCAGAACGCGGTCCGGAACGCCGTGCGCCTCCGCGATGCGCGCGAGGTGGCGCGGCCAGTTCTCCATGCCGTTGTCGAGCGGGTGGATCTTCACCACGAGGCGGGCATCGGCGGTGGCGTGCCGCGCGAACGAGCCGACCACCTCGTCCAGCATTTCCGAGAGGTGGCCGTAGGGCGAGTTCGCCCGGATCTGGTAGTCGCTCTGGAGTTGCAGCGCGACCATGAAATAGGGCCAGGGCGCCGTCGCGCAGTCTTGGACGATCGCCGCCGCTCCGGCCCGGTTGCGTGACTGGCGCGCGAGCCGCGGCAGCCACGTCAGGTAATCGATCACCGGATGATAGTACTTGTCGGAGTGGTAGAACGGGAAGAAAGCCCGCCCGAACACCATCGAAAGGTTGAAGCGGACCTCGTTGAACGCTTCCGTGGCGAAGTCGTGCGGATAGCGGATGGAGAGATCGGGATCGGGCGCCCCCGCCGCGATCCGCCGGATCGTCGCCGGATCGTTCGGGAAATGCGAACTCTTGCCCATGCCGCCGCGTTCCAGCGTCAGCCAGTCGGGCCTCAGATAACCGAACTCGATCGCGACGGCGCGGAGCCCGCGCGCCGCGGCGACCTCGGCCGCCACCCGGTGATAGGGGAGGCGGTCGGCGTAGTAGAGGATATGGGTGATGCCATGGCGTTCGACGTAGCGGTCGAGATAGGCGCGCCAGCCCGCGAAACGGCCGCGATAGGCCGTCGCTCCGCGCCGTCGCCAGTACAGCCAGTCCCCTCCGCAAAGGTTGATGTGGAAGCTCCGATGCCCGGCCGCCTCGAACGCTCCGGCGAGTTCCGGCCAGAAGCGCGAGGGCGGACCTTGCAGGAACAGCAGGCGTTTCGGCTCTGCGCCGGCGGCGGGCGGGGACGTGTTCACGGCGCGGACACAACCGCCAACCGGCGTCGAATGCAACCGGCAAACGAGGCATCGGCCCGGGGGCACGAACTGCGGCGACCCGATTTTCTGGCGGTTGTAGTGCCGGTCCGCGATGTCGCGCGCAAACGGGTCAGCGCGATGTGAGATGTGCCATATCACCGGGCAATCTCCATCAGCAGCGGCGAGGCGGAACGCACCACGAACGACTAATGCGGTTTGTGATGCGGTTTGGGGTGCATCACTGGGCCGGATGTTGCCGCCCTGTTCCGATCCGGATTGGCTTCAATATCGGCCGGGGTTGCGCCGAGCGCTGTTATTTCGTAAGAATTTCCCGGTTCGCGGGTGTAGCTCAATGGTAGAGCAGCAGCCTTCCAAGCTGAATACGAGGGTTCGATTCCCTTCACCCGCTCCAGCTTCACGTCAGGGCAGCATGGTCCCGCCGCGATCGGACGCCGATCGCCACCGCCTTCGATCACGTTTTGCTGTTCGTAGCGGTTGCTACGAAGTTTCGTCGATCGGAACAAGGATCGGTTAGGACCCGCCAGCCACCGTCGCGCCAGCGTAACGGCTGGGTGGAGGGTGTGTTGACGACGATGGCGCAATTTGAATCGGATTCGGGCTCCGGACGCCGCAGGGCGGTTCTGGCTGGTATGATCGGCGCGCTGGGGCTGGGAACGGCGATCCCGCTCGCGCTCGTGGGTGACGCCCTGGCGCAGACGACGGGTTCGACCCCGCCCGGCGCGATCGTGCTGCGGGCGAGCGGCACGGCGCTCAACGGCGTCTGGCCGCGGGCGGACATCCGCGTCAACGGCACGCGCGTGAGCACTATCACCGTCAACTCGGCGACGCCGGCCGAATACCGGATCACCGCCGCGGTGCCGGCGGGTGCCAGGGTCGACGTGGCCTTCGTCAACGACGCCTACACCCGGGGTCTCGGCGACCGGAACCTGTTCGTCGAGAGCGTGACGCTGAACGGCCGAA
>CAZVMY010000066.1:0-9973 GCA_964628955.1 uncultured Methylocystis sp. | reverse complement strand
CGGCTCGGCAGGGAGATGGACCTCTTCCATTTCCAGGAGGAGGGGCCGGGCACCGTCTTCTGGCACGCCAAGGGCTGGACGCTGTTCCAGCAGTTGCTGGCCTACATGCGCCGCCGGCTGGCAGGGACCTATGACGAGGTGAACGCGCCGCAAGTGCTCGACAAGTCGCTGTGGGAAACGTCCGGCCACTGGGGCTGGTACGCCGACAACATGTTCGCGGTGAAGTCGGCGTCGGCCTTCCTGCGGCCGAACGATCCGGATGCCGACCAGCGGGTCTTTGCGCTGAAGCCGATGAACTGTCCCGGGCACGTGCAGATCTTCAAGCACGGGCTCAAGAGCTACCGCGACCTGCCTATCCGTCTTGCGGAATTCGGCGCGGTGCACCGCTACGAAGCGTCGGGGGCACTGCACGGGCTCATGCGCGTGCGCGCCTTCACGCAGGACGACGCGCATATCTTCTGCACCGAAGACCAGCTCGAGGCGGAGTGCCTCAAGATCAACGACCTGATGCTCTCGGTCTACCAGGACTTCGGCTTCGACGAGGTGGTCGTCAAGCTCGCGACCCGGCCCGAGAAACGGGTTGGCGGCGATGCGCTGTGGGACCATGCGGAGGGCATCCTGCGGAAGGTTCTGGCGCGGATGGCGGCCGAGTCCGGTGGGCGCATCAGGACCGGCGTCAACGAGGGCGAGGGGACGTTCTACGGCCCGAAGTTCGAGTACACGCTCCGCGATGCGATCGGCCGTGAATGGCAATGCGGCACGACGCAGGTCGATTTCAACCTGCCGGAACGGTTCGAGGCCTTCTACATCGGCGCCGATGGCGAGAAGAAGCGGCCGGTGATGGTGCACCGCGCGATCTGCGGCTCGCTGGAGCGTTTTCTCGGCATCCTGATCGAGTCGCTCGCGGGACATTTCCCGCTCTGGCTCGCGCCTGAGCAGGTCGTCGTCTGCACGATCACGCAGGAGGCGGACGCCTACGCGCATCAGGTGACGGAGGCGGCGCTGGCGCACGGGCTGAGGGCGCGCGCCGACCTGCGCAACGAGAAGGTCGGCTACAAGGTGCGCGAGCACAGCCTCGCCAAGGTTCCGGTGATCATCGCCGTCGGCCGGCGCGAGGCGGAAGAAAAGACCGTCTCGATCCGCCGGCTCGGCAGCCCCGAGCAGGTCTCGATGAGCCTCGTCGATGCGCTCGCGATGCTCGAAACCGAGGCGATGCCGCCCGACGTCGCGCGCCGTCAGACGGTGCGCCGGCTCGCCGCCGAATGAGGCGCCGGCCGTGAACGACGCCGCCTATCGTCGCCGTCTCGCCAGCGACCTCGAAGGCTGGGTGAAGGCCGGCGTCGTCGGCGAGGGGGAGGCGGCGCGGATGCTGGCCGACCTGGGCGAAAGCCGGCGTGATCTCGCCCCGATCGTTATCGGCACGCTGGCGGCGCTGCTGTTCGTCGGTTCCGTCGTCGCCTTCGTCGCGGCGAACTGGGATACCATTCCGCGGCTGCTGCGGATGGCGGGGTTGCTCGTCATCGTCGCCATCGCGCTCGCCGGCGCGATCCTGGCCGAGCGCCGTAGTTCGCCTCGGCTCGGCGATCTGGCGGCGACCGTGGCCGTGCTGGTCTTCGCCAGCGCCGTGGCCCTCGTCGGCCAGATGTATCATTTCCCGGAGGACTGGCCGGGAGGCTATGCGCTCGTCGGGCTCGTTGCGCTGCTGGCCGCGCTACTGCTCGGCTCGTCGGGCGCGCTGATCGTGGCGCTGCTGTGCGCCTTCGGCTGGCTGTTCACGCGGCCGGAAAGCGCGATCCTGCAGGTTCCCTGGCCGGTCCTGCCGCCGATGGTGCTGGCGACCTTGCTCAGCATCGAGCGCCCGTCGCGCTGGACCGCAGGCCTCGCCGCGCTGCTGATCGCCGTGGTGCTGGTTCTGACGCTGAACGGGCTGGTGCTTCCGCCGCTGGCCGACCTCGGCGACCGGCTGCCGCTACGGCTGGTCGCACCCTATCTCCTCCTGGCCGTCGCGGTGCTCGCCGTCACGATGTTCGCGGTTCGCCACGAGGGGCTCCGGATCATCGCGCGGCAGCTTGCCGAACTCGCCATCCTGGCGCTGGCCGGCTTTCCCGTACTGCTGTTCACGATCGCATCCGGTGATCTCGCCGCGCTGGGTGTCGGCACGGTCGATACTTCGGGCGTCGCCGCCTATCTCGTCGCCCTCGCGGTCGTGGCGGTGGCGATGATGGCGGTGCTGCGGCGGGTCGACGTCGCTGCGCTGGCCGTCGCGGTGCTCGCCGTCACCATCGCGTTCGGGCTGGTCGCCTTCGCGCGAGGAGCGACGGCGGGATGGGCGGTGCAGGGATTGGCGCTCGCCGCCTGCATCGCCGTCACGGTCTCCGGCGTCACCGGCGGGCGGATGTTCTGGACGGTCGTCGGCGCCCTCGGTTTCGCGGCGATCGCCTATGTCCGGCTGATCGGCACGGACTTCAACCTGATCGACACCTCGGCGTTCTTTCTGGTTTCGGCGGTGGTCTTCGTGGCGATCGCGCTCGGCACGCGCCGGCTCGACCGGAGGGCGGCGACGTGAACCGGCTGGTCGGCCGCATTCCGGTCGTCGTCCGTGGGCTCGCCGTCTTCCTGGCGATGCTGGCGGGCCTGCTGCTGCCCGTGCTCGACCGGGTCCGGGTGCTGGCGAGCGGCACCGAAGTTGTGCTGAAGACCCGGCCCGTCGATCCGCGCGATCTCTTCCGCGGCGACTACGTGCGGCTCGGCTACGAAATCGGCACCCTGCCGAAACGCCTCGTGCCCGACGGCCTCGTCCTCGCGGAAGGGGAAACGGTCGTGCTGCGGCTCCGGCTCGACCCGGCCGGCGCCGAACCGCTCGCGGTCGGCCGGGACCTGCCGCCCGCCGGTCCGGGCGAGGCGCTGATCCGCGGCCGGGTGCTGTCGTCATGGAGCGACGACATCCGCGTCGCCTACGGCATCGAGACCTATTTCGTGCCGCAGGGCACCGGCCTCGCCATCGAGCGGGCACCAGCGGCCGACGTCGTCGTGGTCGCGGCCGTCGGTCGGGACGGGCAGGCGGTGCTGAAGCGCCTGCTGGTCGACGGCAAGCCCTTCGCGGACGAGCCGCCGTATTGATTGGCGCTCAAAACGCCTTGAACGTGATGATCGTTCGCGTGTCGGCGATGCCGGGGATCACCTGGACCTTCTCGCCGATGAAGCGGCCGATGTCGACGTCGTCGTCGAGGTAAAATTTCGCGAGGATGTCAAATTCACCGGCGACGGAATAGATTTCCGAGGCGATCTCGGCTTCGGCTAGGTTGCTCGCAACCTGGTAGGTCTTGCCGAGCTGGCATTTGAACTGGACGAAGAACGTCTGCATCCCGGCCTCGAAAGTCGTCAGGCTCCGGAGGGGGCGCTCAGCGCTCCCTCGCGCCGACGGCCTGACCGTTGCGCGCGATGACCTCGATATCACGGTCGTAGCCGCTGCGGACCCTGAAATCGCCCTGGAAGGCGCGGCCGTCGTTGCGCGCGATGGCGATGTATTCGCCCTCCGCCAGAGTCACCGAAGGGAAGGCGCCGATCGCCTCGCGGATCACGTCGCCGCCCGGCGTCAGCACGGACCAGGCGGTGTTGGCCAGCGCCTCGCCGCCGGGGTTGCTCACGAGCTTCAGCGTGATGGTCGCGGCGCGATGGTTCATCGTGGCTTCCGTCACCTTGCCGGCCTGGACCCGGATGTCGGCGCGCACGATCGAGTTGGAATCGCCGTAGCTCGAGACCACGTGATAGACGCCTTCCGGCAGGCGCAGCACCTCGCCGCCCTTGAGGTTCGAGGCGATCAGGCGGTCTTCGGAATTGCCTGGCGACGGGATGAAGACGGACACCGAAAGCCGCGTCAGCGGGATCGGCTGATCGCTGATCACGCCCCGCAGCATGATGGCACCGGCGGCGATCGGCAGGCGCTCGACCAGCGAGCCGGTGCCGATCGCGAGCCGCCGCGTGGCGGATGCCAGCCCATAGGTGACGTGCACCACGTAGTCGCCGGGCTTGAGCGTGAAGGATGGCGCGGCCTCGCTGGACTGGGCTGCCGGCTCGGCCTCGCCGGCCGCGAAGACGCGCCAGGTCAGGCCGCTCGGGATCACCCGGTTCTCGGTGCCGAAGGTCGCCGACAGCGACAGCAGGCCCTGGGCGGTCGAGACCGGCGGGGCGACGATCGCACGCGTCGTGTCCCGTCCCGGGGTGCTCGTCGGCGGTGCGGCGGATGCCGGGGTGGTGGAGCCCGGCGGCGTGGCCTGTCCCGGCGCCGGACCGGTCATCGCGACCGACAGCAGCGCTAAGGCGGCCGGGAGAACGCCGGCGGCCTGCGGCGAAAGGCGACGTGCTCTCATCGGCTTGGCGTTAGCGCATTTCATGGCGGCAAAGAAGCGGCGTCGGCGTCGATTTTGTGACGATGCGGCCGGGCGTGCCGCTCGACAGGCGGCGCGACGTTTGCGAAACGAGCCGGCGCGGCCATGGTGTCGCCGGAAGCTGCGGAGCGTCGAAACCATGTTCTATCACCCCGCACGCCGTGATCACGGTCTGCCGCATGATCCGTTGAAGGCGCTGGTCGCGCCGCGGCCGATCGGCTGGATCAGCGCGCTGGCAGCCAATGGCGAGATCAATCTCTCTCCCTATTCCTTCTTCAATCTCGTCTCCGACCGGCCGGCGCTCGTCCTCTTTTCCAGCACGGGGCGGAAGGATGCCCTGACGTTCGTCGAGGAGACGCACGAGTTCGTCTGCAACATCGTCACCCGCGAGTTCGCGGAGCCGATGAACGTGACCTCGGCGCCGTTCCCGCGTGGCGACAACGAATTCGTCAAGGCCGGGCTCGAGATGGAGCCGTCGGCGCTGGTCAAGCCGCCGCGGGTCAAGGGTATCGCGGCGGCGCTGGAATGCCGGCACGTCAGCACGCAGAACCTGCCCGCGATCGACGGTACGCCGGGCGAGAACTGGCTCGTGATCGGTCAGGTCATGGGCGTCTACATCCGCGACGACATCCTTCGCGACGGCCTCGTGGATACGGCGGCCATGCGCCCGGTCGCGCGCTGCGGCTATCACGATTACGCGGCCGTGGACGCGGTGTTCCAGCTTCAGCGGCCCGCCGGGGGCGGCGGCGACCGCTGAGCGCGAGCCGCCGCGATCAGCGTGAGGCTGCCGCTGCGGCGAGAATGCGCTCGGCCCGCCGCAGATGCGGCTTGTCGATCATCTCGCCGTCGAGCCCCACCACGCCGGCCGCCGGATCGGCCGCGAAGGCCGCCACGATCGCGCGGGCGCGCGCCACGGCTTCGGGCGAGGGCGTGAAGACCTCGTTGATCACCGGCACCTGCGCAGGGTGGATCGCCATCTTGCCGGTGAAACCGTCGCGCCGTGCTGCGAGCGCCTCGCGCCGGAGGCCGGTCTCGTCCCTGAAGGCGGTGAACACGCTGTCCACCGGCGCCACCTCGGCCGCCACGGCGGCGAGCAGCGTCAGCGATCGCGCGAGCCGGTAGACGTCTGCATAGCTGCCGTCGTCGAGCCGGTTGGTCTCGGCGCCGAGATCGGCGGAGAGGTCCTCGCCGCCCCAGGTCAGACCCAGCAGTCTCCGGCTGCAGCTGCGGTAGCTGCCGAGATGGAACAGCGATGCGGCCGTTTCGGTGATGATCGGCAGGATGGCGGTGCTGCCGTCGGCCAAGTCCCACTCGGCCTCGGCGACGGCGAGACGCGCCGCGAGGCTGACGACGTCGCTCGCCGATTCCGACTTCGGAAGGACGATGGCGGTCGGCACGGCTGGCATCACCGCCTCGACGTCGGCGTCGAGCAGGCCGCTCACGGCGGGGTTCACCCGGAGCAGCAGCCGCGGCCTGCCGGGTCCCGCGTTGGCCTTGAGGAACTCCGCCGCGATCCGCCGGGCGTCGACCTTGCGTGACGGCGCGACGGAATCCTCCAGATCGACAATCAGCGCATCGGCGCCGGACGCCAGCGCCTTGTCGAGCTTGCGCGCATCGTCGCCCGGTACGAACAGCAGCGACCGCATGAGGCTCAGGCTTCCGGCCGGCGGCGCATGAACGCCTGCCGGCGACATTCCGCGACCAGCGTCCCGTCCTGCTTGAAGGCGCGGTGCACGAACTCGACGATGCCGGCGTCCGGCCGCGAGCGTGACGCCCGCACGGCGACGATTTCCGTGGTCACGCTGATCGTGTCGCCCTCGAACAGCGGCGCGGGGAAGGTCACGTCGGTCATGCCGAGATTCGCGATCGTCGTGCCGACCGTGGTGTCGTTCACGGAGATGCCGATCATCCGGCCGAGAGTGAACAGCGAGTTCATCAGGGGGCGGCCCCACTCGGTTTCCGTCGCGCAGAAATGCGCGTCGATGTGCAGCGGCTGGGGATTGAGCGTCATGTTCGAGAACAGCATGTTGTCCATCTGCGTCACGGTGCGGGTCAGCCGGTGGCGGATCACCTCTCCGACCGCGAAATCCTCGAAATACCGGCCGCCGCGCCAGTGCGTCGCCGTCGCTGAAGATGCCGTCATGCCCGTGGTCCCGTCGTTGCGCTCCACCCCCGCCATGCCGGAGTTAGCGTTTCCTTTACCATAAGCCTCGAAAGTCTCCGGGTGACGCGTTCGCGTCATCCGGGGTCGCCACGCTTCATGTTCCTGTTCACCACGCCGCGGGCGGCCGAGCCCCAGAGCAGCGGTCCGTCGATCGGTCCGCTGGCCGGCACGCTGCGGGAGGCCGCGCAGCAGACAGGCACCTCGTTCGACTATCTCGTCAAGACGGCCGAACGGGAATCCCGCTTCGATCCCGCCGCCCGGGCCCAGACGTCGAGCGCGACCGGCCTCTTCCAGTTTCTCGAACAGACCTGGCTCGGGCTCGTCAAGAGCGACGGGGCGCGGTTCGGTCTCCAGACCGAGGCCAACGCCATCGAGGCGAAGGGCGGCCGCTTCACGGTGCCCGACGCCGATCTGCGCTCGCGCATTCTCGCCTTGCGCGAGGACCCCGCCACGTCGGCGAAGCTCGCCGGCGCCCTCGCCCAGAAGAACGGCAGCCAGCTCGCCGGCGTGCTGGGGCGCGGACCGAGCGAGGGCGAGCTTTATCTCGCGCATTTTCTCGGTGCGACCGGCGCGCGCGACATGATCCGGCTCGCCGAAACCGACCCCTCGGCTTCGGCAGCGGCGGCGTTTCCCGATGCGGCCGAAGCCAACCGGTCCGTCTTCTACGACCGGTCCGGGCGCGCCCGTCCAGCCGGTGAGGTCTATGGCGCGCTCGTTGCGGGATATAATCAGAAGCGTGGAACGACGGCGCCGCCGGCCACGTCTTCGACGCCGACCGACAACCGCGACTGGCAGGCCTATCGCGCCCGCGAGGACACGGCCCGTCCGGTGCTCGGCCTGTTCCGCAGCACGGGCGACGGCGCCGTCTCGGCGAGGATCACCCAGACCTGGACGGGGCTCGCCCGGCGCCATGACGCCCAATCCGAGGCGCCGGCCCGCGTCGCGTTCTTCCCGCGCGCGACCGGTGTCGTTTCCGGCGAGGCGCCGGCTGTGCCGTCCGACGATACGCCGCTGGTCGAGACCGGACGGCGGGTGGACGTGCCGCTGCCGCCAATCCGCACCCCCGAGCCAGTCGCTGCCGCTCCGCGCCGGCCACGGGGCTCGCAGCCCCTCGATCTCTCGACCTTCAGCCGGATCTGACCCGCCGATGCTGGTACGAAGCTTCCTGCACTGGATGAAGACCGCCCCGGCGCAGGATCGGGCCGACGCGACCTTCGCGCTGGCCGAAGCCTTCCTGCATTCGCCGCTCTCGCCCGAGGACCGGAGCGAGACCATCGCCGCGCTCACGCTCGCCCTCGACGATCCGTCGCCGCTGGTTCGTCAGGCGCTCGCGGCGGTGTTCGCCCATGCCGAGACGGCACCGCGGCCGATCGTGGTCTCGCTCGCCAACGACCGCGACGACATCGCCGCGCCGGTGCTGGCGTTCTCGCCGCTGCTCACCGATGCGGAACTGGTGGACCGGGCGGCACTCGGAGAGGGCGTCATCCAGTCGGCCATCGCGCTGCGGCCGCATGTTTCCGACGCCCTCGCCGCGGCGCTGGTCGAGATCGGCGAGCGTGACGCGGTCGCCGCTCTGCTCGCCAATCCGGGCGCCGACATCGCGGCGTTCAGCCTGAGGCGGATCGCCGAACGGTTCGGCGCGGATGCCGAGATCCGGCAGACGCTGCTCGCGCGCGACGATCTTCCGATCGACGCTCGGCATGGGCTGCTTGTGGCCGTGACCGGCGAACTGACCCGGTTCGTCACCAGCTGCGGCTGGCTGCCGCCGGCGCGGGCCGAGCGGCTGGCGGTCGAGGCGAGGGACGCCGGCACCGTCATTCTCGCCGGCGACAGCGACCCCGATACCGTGGGCGATCTCGTCGCGCATCTGCGCCATAGCGGCCAGTTGACCGCGGCACTGCTCCTGCGGTCCGTACTGTCGGGCGATACGCGCGTGCTCGAGGCGGCGCTGGCATCGCTCGCCGAGATGCCGCTCCGACGCGTGTCCGGGCTCGTTCACAACCGCTTTCTGCCGGGCTTCAAGGCGCTTTACCGCCGAGCGGGGCTGCCGGATGCGCTGGCGCCGGCATTCGAGGCGGCGCTGGCGGCGATCAACGAACTGGACGGCGAGGCCGGACGCGAAGGACGCCTGTCGCGGACGATCGTCGAGCGGGTCCTCACGTCCTGCGCGGCGCTTGGGACCGCCGAGGTCGATGCGCTGATGGCGCTGCTCGCGCGCTTTCAGGCGGAGGCCGCGCGCGAGGAGGCCCGAACCATAGCGGAGGTGTGGCTGGCCGAAGCGCCGCCGCTGATCGCGATCAGGCATCCGCTGCTGGACGCTGCCGAGTTCGACGCCCGGCTCGAAGCAGCGCTGGCGGCCGAGCTCGATCTCGCGGCCTGACGGCTCAGTGCCGGGCCTGGGCGAGGTCCGGCTTGAGGAACTCCCGTGCGATCGTCTGGAGCCGTGTGGCGAGCTGCTTCGCGACCACGTCGTCGACGCCCGTGGCCCGCTGGCGCACGATCGCGCGGATTGCGTCGACCATCTGATTGATCAGGATCAGCGGCACGTCCGTGATCGGCTCGACCTTCAGGATCAGGCAGAGCGCCTCCGCGACCTGCGCCGCGAACGGATAGCCGAACGTCGTACCGTTGCCCTTGATGTCGTGCGCCACCCGGTAGATCGCGTCCAGCCTGCCGTTGCGGGGGCCGTGCCGCTCGTACTCGTCGCGCGCCTCCAGAAGCCGGAACACGTCCTGCTCCATCCAGCCGGAAAACTCGGCGGAGAGCGTGCGCAACGCGCGCTCGGCGCGTTCGATTGCGTCCATGTCGATCGGGCTCGCGACGTTCGCGGGCACGAGCGCCTTGGCCCGCAGTACGTTGCGCGGATGGATCAGCGTGTAACCGTCGCGCGATTCGACGCGCGTGGCCGGACGGCGGACCTTGTCGGGTTTCGTCATCGGGTCGAGCTCGGAGTCCAGGGTGTCTCGGATTGGTTCATGGCAGGTCTTCCAGCGCCTTGCGCACCGGAGGAGGTTGCAGCACCTCGAACTCGCCGCCCTTTCCGCGATGCTCCTGGCCGACGTTGTTCTGGATCGGCCCGCGATGACGGTCGGGTCCGAAATAGGTTCTGGTCTTGATGAACGGCCGCGGCGTCGCCACGACGCTGATGATGCGCTGGTAGAGCGCCTTCGCCGAGATCGGCTTGACGAGGAACTCTGTGATCCCCGCGTCGCGGGCCTCGATCACGCGGCGCTTCTCGCCGTGGCCGGTGATCATGATGATCGGCACGTAGGGATTGGGACTGGTATCGGGCTGCCGGATCATCCGCGTCAGTTCCAGCCCGTCGAAGATGGGCATGGCCCAGTCCGTGATCACGATGTCGGGCGAGTAGGAGCTGAACGCCTCGAGCCCGGACGCGCCGTCCTCGGCCTCGTGCGCCTCG
>CAZVMY010000065.1:7050-10009 GCA_964628955.1 uncultured Methylocystis sp. | reverse complement strand
GTCCTCGATGAAGATGTGCTCGTCGCGGATGCCGAGCAGTTGCGCCTTCTTCCTCGCCGGCTCCAGTTCCTCTCCCTGGCCGAGATCGGCCGTGAAGGTCACGACCTCGCAACGGTAGGTGGTCTGGAGCCACTTGAGGATCACGGAGGTATCCAGCCCGCCGGAATAGGCGAGCACGACGCGGCGGGGCTGGTTCTGGGCCATCGAAATTTCCGTCGGGAGGGACGATCGCCAGTATAGGTGGACCGGTCGCCGTGCAAGGTTACAAGCAGCCGCGTTAAGCTTTCCCTGACCTCGTCGCCCATCAACCGTCGATCCGAGATGTCGCTCTCCGCCGAACAGATCGAACGCTATGCCCGCCACGTCGTCCTGCGCCACGTCGGCGGACCGGGGCAGCAGAAGCTCGTCTCTGCCCGTGTCCTCGTCGTGGGCGCTGGAGCGCTCGGAACACCGATGCTGCAGTACCTCGCTGCGGCCGGCGTCGGGACGCTCGGCGTCGTCGATGACGACCGGGTGTCGCTGTCCAACCTGCAACGGCAGGTTCTCTATCGCACGGCGGACGTCGGGCGGCTCAAGGTCGAGTGTGCGCAGGAGGCGATCGGACGCCTGAACCCCCACGTGATCGTCGAGCCGCATGCCGTCCGCATCACCGACGCGAACGCGGGCGATCTGGTCGGCCGCTACGACGTGATCGCCGACGGCTCCGACAACTTCGAGACCCGCTATGCCGTATCGGACGCCTGCTTCCGCGAGGCGCGGCCGCTCGTCACCGCGAGCGTCAACGAGTTCGACGCCTCGCTGACGACGCTGAGGCCGCACGAGACCGGTCCGGACGGCCTGCCCAATCCCAGCTATCGCTGCCTGTTTCCGAGCCAGCCGCCGCCCGGCATGGTCGCAACCTGCTCGGAGGTCGGCGTGCTGGGCGCTCTGACGGGGCTTGTGGGCGCCCTTCAGGCCGTCGAGGTCTTGCGTGAGATCGTCGGCTTCGGCGAGGGCCTCGTCGGTCGGCTGTTGTTGATCGACGGGTTGAACCTGCGGTTCGAAACCATCCGGTATGCCTTCGACCCGGCCAATCCGCTGACCGGACCCGGCCGCCAGTGACCGTCAGAACTCGACCGACGGCTCCGCGACCACCGTATCGAAGTCGGGCAGGACGATCGGGGACGGTGCAGCCGTGCGCAACGGCCGGTTCGGCGCATCCCGGACGATGGCGGGTTTATCCTTGCCACCGGCCGGCGTCAGGGGCGGCAGGGATGCCGGCGGCGGCGCATCTTCGCCCTGGAAGGTGAGCCCGCACAGGCCGGCCAGTCCCGGCTCGGCCGCGTCCAGCCCCAGAGACTGGGGTGCGGCTGCGCAGGTCACCCAGTCCTTGCGCCTTCCGAGGACGTAATCCATCCGGGCGTAGAACAGCCGGAACGTCCCGCGCATCTTCAGATTGAGGCTGCCGCGTCCCGTTCCCGCCACGGTGCGCAACGCGAGGCGGTCGACCATCGAGACGACGGATCGCGCCTCCTCCTCGTTCTCTCCGGCAGAGAAGCTCCAGCGATCCTCGCCGTCGGCTGCGGCCAGCCCGGCATAGACGAAATAGCGGCGCTTGGCCGAAAAGCCGCCGACGCGGTAGTCGAAGGTCATGTCCCGGGGGTCGGCGTTGGCCAGCACCGCTTCCGCTGCGGCAATCAGCCGCGCCTTCGACTCGCCGGGAAAGCTGCGGGTGGCCTCCTGCTGCCAATCGGCGTGGGATCTGACCTTGTCTCCCGTCGACGTACAGGCCGTCAGACCGGCCACGACTGTCAGGACGGCTATAGCCGACCAGGCCGACATGCTCATATGGCCCCCGCCACCCGGTCGACCGGCCACGTTCACGGCCGGATTTCTCCCGAGAGATCAGATTCGTAACGGCGTGATCGGCCCATGTCGAGTCAGGGCCGGAAACGGCAGTGCAGGCAATATCCGGAAGATTCTCGTGTCGCCGAGGCTATCGTCGGGCGCTTCGACAAACCAATAGGGCCGCACCGAAGTGCGGCCCGAGAATATAGAAAAAATAATCGTATCGAAGCACTGCCAGCTAATGCGGTTACTGGCGGCACCGGGATAAAAGCACACGACTGCGCGTCGTGCACCCCCTAATCACGAGTCCGGGAGGAAATCGTGATCAACCTTACCGGCGCAAAGTCCCGCCGGTCCGACGGCCGACATCGGCCACCAGACGCTCGGAAAGCGTCTCGATCTCGGCATCCGTCAGGGTCCGTTCCGTCGGCTGGAGGATCACTTCGAGGGCGAGAGATTTGCTGTCCGACGCGATACCGGCGCCCCTGTAGACGTCGAACAGCGTCACGTCGGTGATCAGCGTCCTGTCGACGGCACGGGCGGCCTTCAGCACCTCGTCTGCCGCAATGTCTTCCTTGACCACGAACGCGAAGTCCCGCGTCACCGGCTGCAGGTCGGGGAGGACGAGCTTCGGCCTCATCCGGGTCGGGCGCGCCTTCGGTGCCGGGATCGAGTCAAGAACGAGTTCCATCGCGACCATCGGACCCTCGAGACCGAGCGCCTCCAGCACCCGCGGATGCAGCTCGCCGAAGTATCCGATTGTGACCTGAGGACCGAGCCTGAGCGTGCCCGATCGGCCTGGATGGTACCAGTCCGGAGCACCGGGCATCGTCTGCAGGGCTCCCGGCGAAACGCCGACACTGGCGAGCAGCGCCAGAGCGTCGCTCTTGGCGTCGTAGACGTCGACGTCGGCGTTGGGCTTCGACCAGTGCCGACCCTGGCCGTCGGCCCTGGCGAGGCGACTGCGGACCGCCGCCGCGGCCATCTTCTGGTCTTCCGGCTGGCTGCCGCGGAACACCTGCCCGACCTCGAACAGGGCCGTGTCCCGGAAGCCCCGATCGGCATTGCGGCCGAGCGCGGCGAGGAGGCCCGGCAGCAGCGACGGACGCATGTCGGACAGTTCGACCGCGAT
>CAZVMY010000065.1:0-6950 GCA_964628955.1 uncultured Methylocystis sp. | reverse complement strand
CGGCGAGGAGGCCCGGCAGCAGCGACGGACGCATGTCGGACAGTTCGACCGCGATCGGGTTGGAGAGCGCGAGCGCCGACGCGCCGCCGCCGAACAGGCCGGCCTCGCGGTGAGATACGAAGGACCACGTGACCGCCTCGACGAGTCCGCGGCCGGCGAGCAGACGGCGGGCACGCCGTGTCCGGTTCTGGAGGAGCGTGAGGACGGGCCCGTTCACGGTTGCGGCGGCCGGCAGCGGGGCGGCTTCGACCCGGTCGAGCCCGGCGATCCTGACGATCTCCTCGACGAGGTCGGCCTTCCCATGCACGTCCGGTCGCCACGACGGCGTGGCGATCCTGACCTTTTCCCCGGTGCCCGATATCCAGAAACCGAGCTGCTGCAGGATGAATCTCATCTCGGGCACGAGCAGCGTCAGCCCGGTGAGACGTTTCACCTCCGACCAAGGAAACTCGATCACCGTCGCCGGTGCCGGGACCTCGCCGGCGACCTGCAGCTCGGATGGCGTGCCGCCGCACAGGTCGAGGATCAGTTTCGTCGCGAGTTCGGCACCCGGGATGCAGAACGCCGGATCGACGCCGCGCTCGAAGCGGTATCGCGCGTCGCTGTTGATGCCGAGCTTGCGGCCCGTCAGCGCGATGTTGAGCGGGTCCCAGAGCGCGCTCTCGACGAGGACGTCGGTCGTCCCCTCGTCGCATCCGGTGCGTTCTCCGCCCATGATGCCGGCGATGGACTCGACGCCGGCATCATCGGCGATCACCACCATGCCGTTGTCGAGCGTGTAGGCCCTGCCGTCGAGCGCCAGGATCTCTTCCCCGTTCTGCGCCCTGCGCACGACGAGATGCCCCGACACCTTGGCGGCGTCGAAGACGTGCAGCGGCCGGCCGCGGTCGAACGTGACGTAATTGGTGATGTCGACGAGCGCGTTGATCGGTCGGAGACCGATCGCCTTGAGCCGCCGCTGCATCCAGTCGGGCGACGGGCCGTTCCGGACGCCACGCACCAGCCTCAGCGCGAAAGCCGGACACAGGTCGCGGTGGTTGTCGGTGAGGTCCAGCGTGACCTGCACCGGGCTCGGCCCTTCGCCCCTGATGCCCTTGGGGTCGAGGTGGCGGAGCGTGCCGAGGCCGGCAGCTGCGAGGTCGCGGGCAATGCCATGCACGCCCGTCGCATCGGGGCGGTTCGGGGTCAGGTTGATCTCGATGACCGGATCGCCGACCCCGGCATAGTCGACATAGGCCACGCCGACGGGCGCGTTCGGCAGCAGGTCGATGATGCCGTCGTGATCGTCGGAAAGCTGCAGTTCCGCCGCGGAGCAGAGCATACCGTTCGACTCGACACCGCGGATCGTGCCTTTGCCGATCGTGACGTTCTTGCCCGGAATGAATGTGCCCGGCGGCGAGAAGACAGATTTCATTCCCGCCCGCGCAGTGGGCGCGCCGCAGACGACCTGCACCGGGACCCCGTCGCCGGTATCGACCATGCAGACGCGCAGCTTGTCGGCGTTGGGGTGCTGCTCTGCCGAGATCACGTGGGCGATCGTGAACGCGGACAGCGCCTTGGCGGGATCGTCGACCGCCTCGACCTCGAGCCCGATCCGCGTCAGCGTCTCGACGATCGTGTCCAGCGACGCCGTGGTGTCGAGGTGGTCCCTCAGCCAGGAGAGCGTGAATTTCATGGCGTGTCCATTCGCTTTAGCCCCGTGACTTGATCGACGGAAGCGTCGCGATCTCCCTGCTGAGCAGCGGGTCAATCTGAATGACCGAGATGTCCTGGAGTGTCACCTCAGCCGAGGCGATGAGCGCCTCGACGTCATAGGCATCACTGACGCTACGCCGCAGAAACACCGAACTTGGCCGGCCAGTACCGGCACGCAGCGCGCTGCGTACCCGCTTCGCGAAATCCTCGCTCTTCACTTCGCGGCCTTCGCCCGCCTGCGCGCCGGGCGACCAAATTCCTCGATCGCCGGCTCCCCGTCCTGATAACGATGCTGCACGTAAGCAAACCTTTCGTCCCCGGCGCTCGCCATGGCGGCGTTTGCCGCAACGGGCGCGCCGAGCAGCACCCGCCCATCAGGCTTGGGCGCGGTTTTTCCGTAGTGAACCGTCACGAACACGGTTGGCATATCTGCATGGTTGAGGCCGCTTGCGACCTCTGCCCTGTCGAAGCCGAACCGCATGAGGACGTTCTTCAGGATTGGAACGATGGTATCGGCCGTATCTCGATCGCTCAGCATTTCGGATTCCCTCACCCGCTCAGCCCACCCGCCAGCGTCGGCCAGTCGAGCGGCCGGAAGCCGTAGTGCCGCAGCCAGCGGACGTCCGCTTCGACGAACGGCCGCAGGTCGTCCATGCCGTATTTCAGCATGGCGATCCGCTCGATGCCCATGCCCCAGGCGTAGCCCTGGTATTCGTCGGGATCGAGACCGCAGTTCCTCAGCACGTTCGGATGGACCATGCCGCAGCCGAGGATCTCCATCCAGTCGGTCCCCTGACCGAAGCGGATTTCCCGGCCGGAACGATCGCACTGGATATCCACCTCGACCGACGGTTCGGTGAACGGGAAGAACGAGGGACGGAAGCGCATCTTCACGTCGGGAATCTCGAAGAACGCCTTGCAGAACTCCTGGAGCACCCACTTCATCTGGCCGAGGTTGGCGGTCTTGTCGATGACCAGTCCTTCGACCTGGTGGAACATCGGCAGATGCGTCTGGTCCCAGTCGCAGCGATAGGTGCGGCCGGGGCAGATGACCCGGATCGGCGGCCGCTGCGCCAGCATCGTGCGGACCTGAACGGGGCTGGTGTGCGTTCGCAGGAGCTTCCGTTCCCCCTTCTCGTCCGGATGGAAGAAGAAGGTGTCGTGCATCTCGCGCGCAGGATGACCCACGGGAAAGTTGAGCTTGGTGAAGTTGAGATCGTCGGTTTCGATGTCCGGCCCTTCCGCGACGGCGAAACCCATGTCGGCGAAGATCGCCGTCAGCTCGTCGATCACCTGGCTGATCGGGTGGATGCGGCCCGTCTCGAGCCCGCCCGGCAGAACCGGGAGCGACACGTCGACGACCTCCGTCCGGAGGCGTCGATCGAGGGCCTCGTCCTTCAGCACCTGCCGCCGCGCGGCGATGGCGGCCGTGATCTCGTCCCTGAGACCGTTGATCGCCGGGCCTGCGACCTTGCGCTCGTCTTGTGACATGCCGCCGAGTGTCCGCAGCAGCGCCGAGACCGAGCCCGACTTGCCGAGCGCGGCGACCCGGACCGTTTCCAGCGCGGCTTCGTCCGGCGCGCCCTGGACGCTGGCCAGTGTGGTATCGAGGAGGCTCTGGTAATTGGGCATCGTTTCGGACTGGTCTCGGCGCGTCGGAGCCTCACGGCGGACGTGGGCAGCGCCGGTCCCTTAGCCACAACCGGCGCGCGACGCCAGCGCCTCGCCGGCTCGTCGATCAAGGAGGCGTCGCGAAAACGTGAAAAGACGGGCCGCTCCGCCGCACTTAGCGTCCGCCGGGGTCTTGGTTGGGGCGGCGGCGAGTGGCATGCTCGGGTCGGAGGGAGAAGCCGATGATCGGTAAACGTGGTTTGGCGATGCTTGCTGCGGCGTCTGCGCTGGCGGCGGTGATCGCGACGACGACCGCGAGCGCGCAGGACGCGCGGCGCGTGCGGGTTTCCGGCGAGATCGTCGACAGCTTCTGTGCCGTCTCCGCGATCATGTTCGCTTACGGCACCGCGCATTACCAATGCGCGGTCTGGTGCGCCGTGGGCGGCGTTCCCGTGTCGATCAAGGGCGACGACGGGGAGTTCTACATGGTCCTCAAGCTGGAGGACGACGACCAGGCCGTGATCAATCCCAAGCTCGTGAAGATCCAGGCGAACCACGTCACGGTCGACGGCGATCTGCTCGAGCGTGACGGAGTGAAATATCTGCTCGTCACCAAGGTGGCGGACGACAAGGGCATCATCAACCTGACGCACGACGAGCACGGCGTCGTGCCGTTCGGCAACTGAGCGGGAGCCCCGTCATGCGCAGGTTAATTCCAGCGGCGTTCGTGGCCGTGGTGACGGTCCTCGGCGGGATCGTTCCCGCGATGTCGGCCGAGGGTCTCGGCACCGAGCTCGAGAAGGAAGCCGTCATCAAGGGCCAGGTGGTGGACGTTCTGTGCGTCCTCCAGGGGGGCAAGGATTGTCCGCCCAACTGCGGCGGCGGCCGTCGTCAGCTCGGCCTGCTGATCAACGGCACGGAGTTGCGGCCCGTGATGAAGGGACCAGCACTGTTCGCGGGCGCGCATCTCGATCTGCTGCCTTACTGCGGCAAGACCATCATCACGGACGGGTTGATGATCGAGAACCCGAAGATGCGGGTCTACCAGGTCCAGGGCATCAAGACGGACGAGAGCCAGGCGGCGTTCACGCCGGCCGATGCGTTCGAGAAGGACTGGGTGGCACGCAACGGCCCGAGCGACGAGTGGTTTCGCGCCGATCCGATGGTGAAATCCGAGGTCGCCCGCCGCGGTGTGCTCGGACGGCCGGACCTGCAGCCGAAGCCGTGAGCGCGCGGTCGAGCCGCCGCAGCTTCGTCGCCGGGGTCACGGCACTCGTGCTCTGCACGGACTTCGCGTCCGCCCACGAGGCCGCGACCGAGGAGGCGGCCCGCAAACGGGCTTCGGAGCTTGCGAAGGATCCGCTCGCCGGCCGTTTCGGCGGCCGGTTCCAGCTCACGGACCATTCCGGACGGCGGGTGAGCGACGCCGATTTCCGTGGCCGTTTCATGCTGGTCTATTTCGGCTTCACCGAATGCACGGACACCTGTCCGGTCGACATCCCGGCCATGGTCCAGGCGGTGGACCTCCTGGGACCGGTGGGTGCACGGGTGACGCCGGTATTCATGACCGTCGATCCCGACGATACGCCGGAGCGGATGGCGGAATACGTGGCACGGTTCCACCCTCGGCTCGTCGGCCTCACGGGCTCGGAGCCGGAACTCGCCGCCGTTGCCCGGGCCTACAAGGTTCATCGTCGGCGGCTCGTGCTGCCCCCGACCCTCGGGGCAGCCGCATCGGGTCCGTCAGCCGGGCCCCAGGGCGCGGCCGGTCACCAGTACGATGCCGCACCGCATCGTCACGACGGGCAGAAATACACGATCGACCACGGTTCGCTCATGTATCTGATGAACCCCGAGGGCCGGTTTCTCACGCTCTTTCCCACGAGCACCAGCGGCGAGAGGATCGCCGCGGTGCTGCGCAAGTACGTCGGCGAGGAAGGCTGACGGCCGAGCCCTTGGGGTCGTTCAGGCCGCCGGCGCGTGCGCCTTGGCCTGTTCGACGACCGCCGCAAAGGCGGCGGGAGCGCTGACGGCCAGATCAGAGAGCACCTTGCGGTCGACCTCGACGCCTGCCGCGATCAGTCCGCCGATGAAGCCGGAATAGGTCAACCCGTGCTCGCGGACGGCGGCGTTGATCCGCTGAATCCAGAGCGCCCGGAACGTGCGCTTCTTGACGCGGCGGTCCCGCGTCGCGAACTGCATCGACCGGTCGACGGCGGCCTTTGCGGCGCGGATCGTGTTCTTGCGACGGCCGTAGAAGCCCTTGGCGGCCTTCAGCGTCTTTTTGTGCTTGGCATGGGACGTTACGCCCCGTTTTACGCGAGCCATGGTGACAATTCCTCTTCGTTCGGGCCTGGGTGAATGAACTACGTCGTGCCGGCGTCAGCCGTTCGGCAGGAAGTACTTCTTGATGTTGTCACCGTCGCTCTTGAAGAGGATGCTGGTGCCGCGATTGTTGCGGATCTGTTTCTTCGTCCGCTTGATCATGCCATGGCGCTTGCCGGCCTGGGCATAGACGACCTTGCCGGTCCCCGTGATCTTGAAGCGCTTCTTCGCGCCCGACTTCGTCTTCAGCTTGGGCATTTCGCTCTCGTGTGCTGGCCGGCGGAACCGGCATGTCGCGTTCGGTCGCGAGACCTTCGGCAACGGAAAAACCGCCACGGCAGCCCTGACTGGCCGGGCGGTTTGAGACGCGCTCTATGGCTCAAGCCCGGCAGCGGCGCAAGGAAATTGTCGCATTACCGCCACACGGTGTGCCGCCGCGCGGTCGGCTCACAGCCCGTGGATGCGCTTCAGCGCCGCGAAGTGCTGAGCGGCCTGATAGTCGAGCACCTGCATCCACTGGCGGGAGGTCTCGCTCAACTCGGGTTCCCCGATGAGCTTGAGCGGCAGCCCGGTGCTCATCGCCTGCACCTGTTGCCGGCAGGCGCGCTCGAGGAAGTAGAGGTCGTCGAAAGCGACCGCCACGCTCGGTCCGCCGACCATCACACCGTGATTCGCCATGAACGTGACGTCCGCGGCGGTATCGGCACGGCTCGTCGCGGCAAGCCTCTCGCCTTCCGAGCGGTCGAGCGCCAGGCCGCCGAAATCGTCCTGATAGGCGATCCGGCCATGGAAGCGCGCGGCGGTCTGATGAGCCATCTCGAGCCGGCCGCCATCGAGCATCGTGAGCGTCGTGGCGTAGGGCATGTGCGTATGGAGGAGGCAGAGGTGCCGGGGATTGGCGCGGTGGCCAGCGACGTGGATGTTGCGGGCGGTGGCTTCCAGTTCGCCCTCGCCTTCGATGATCGCCCCCTCGCCGTCGATCAGAAGCAGGTCGTCCGGCTGCATCTCCGACCAGTGAATGCCGTAGGGATTGAGCAGATACCGCTCCTTGCCGGCGGAGAGCGCCAAAGGCACCTGCACCGAGAAATGATTGCAGATGCCCTCGCTGTAGCCGAACCGTTCAGCCAAACGGAGCGCCGCGGCAAGATCACGCCTCAGATCGGCGATCGCTTCCATCCCCACCCCCGGGTCGGCGACGGCGCCTCAGCGCGGCGCCATCACCATGACGACCTGCCGGCCTTCGAACGAAGGCTCCGCCGCGACCTTCGCGATCGTCAGGGTTTCGGCCTTCACACGGTCGAGCACCTTCATGCCGAGAT
>CAZVMY010000064.1:0-10061 GCA_964628955.1 uncultured Methylocystis sp. | reverse complement strand
GCCGTCGGAATGGCCTCCTGGTACGGCGTCGCGTTCCATGGCCGCCGCACCGCGAACGGCGAGGTGTTCGACCGGCAGTCGATCTCGGCAGCCCATCCGACGCTGCCAATTCCGAGCTACGTGCGCGTGACGAACATGGGCAATCAGCGCTCCATCGTCGTGCGCGTCAACGATCGCGGTCCCTATCATGCCGGCCGCGTCATGGACGTTTCGGAGCGTGTTGCCCAGGCGCTGGAGTTCAAGCATCTCGGCACCGCCCGCATCCGCGTCCAGTATCTCAGCCGCGCCGGCCTAGCCGGCAGCGACGACCGGCGCCTGCTCGCCTCGCTGCGGACCGACGGCGCGCCGGCGGAACTCGACCGGACGCCGTTCGGCGCGCCCATTCTCGTCGCCGGTACCGACGCGGCCCCGGCGCGGACGGGGACGTCGTCGCCCTCGCCCGCGGTTTTCACGCTCGCCGCAGCGCAGAACGCGCAATCGGCACCCCTCGAGAGCCGGGCCGTGGTGTCGCCAGACACCGTTCGCGACGCGCCGGTGACCGTCGTCGGTACGCTCCGCCGCGACGTGCCGCTGCCGCGCCCGCGGCCGTTCGACCTGGATGGCGGCACGTCGGTGCAACTCGCGACGGCTTTGTCGCGCGCCGACGAGCCCTCGCGCGCACCTTCCCAAGCCGCGCTGGCGCCACCGATCCAGCTCGCACAATTGCCGGACGGCGCCCCCGTCACCGCTTACGCGCCGGTACGCGCGACAGCGGCCGCGCTCCCCATCGCGACGCAACAGGTCGCCGCGCTTTATTTCGCGCCCGATACCGGACTGGCGAGCCGTTTCGAGACCGTCGGCGCGATGGCCCGTCTCAAGCCGGCGGAGTTTCGCCCGGTTGGGCCTGACGGCAACCTGAGCGTGGCGGCCGGGCTGTTTCGCGACAAGGCCAATGCCGAGCGGGTTTCGGCGCGCGTCGCGGACGCCGGTCGCGCGGTCATCCAGCAATCGGTGCTCCACGGCGCGCCGGCCTACCGGGTCACGGTCGTGGCGTTGCGCGACGCGGCGGCCGCCGACCGCGCCGTGGCCGCAGCGCGCGCAGCCGGCGTCGCCGACGCTGCGGTGATCCGGAACTGACATCCCTGACGCTTTCGTTCCGGCCCGCGCGCCTCTAGACTTCCGGCTGGAGGTCGAGGCACCAGCCATGGGCGAATCTGCTGCGAAGACGCTACGGCACGCCGGATGGCTGGTGTCGCTCGCATTCGCGCTGTCGATGCTGGCGCCGACGCGGGCGGCGCTGGCGCAACAGTTCCAGACGCTCGCGCCTTTCGCGATCCTGATCGACAGCGAGACGCGATCGGTGCTGTTCGAACGTGCGGCCGATGACCTGATGGTCCCGGCCAGCATGGTCAAGATCATGACCGCCGAGGTCGTCTTCCGCGAGATCGCCGAGGGGCGGCTGAAACTCGACGACGAATTCGCCGTGTCCGAGAACGCCTGGCGGCGCGGCGGTGCGCCATCGGGCGGTTCGAGCATGTTTGCGGCGCTGAACTCCCGGATCAACGTCTCCGACCTTCTGAGCGGCCTCGTGGTCCTCTCGGGGAACGACGCCGCGCTCGTGCTGGCGGAGGGTATCGCCGGCAGCGAGGGCGCCTTTGCGCGCCGCATGGATCTGCGCGCGCGTGAACTCGGTTTTCAGAAGTCGACCTTCGCCAACGCCACGGGCTTCGGTGATCCGAACCAGCGGACGACGGCGCGTGAACTCGCCCTGCTCGCCGATCACATCATCCGCACTTATCCCGAGCTCTATCGGTTCTTCGCCGGTCGCGAGTTCACCTGGAACAAGGTCCGGCAGCAGAACCGGAACCCGCTGCTGGCGATGGAGATCGGCGCCGATGGGCTGAAAACCGGCAACATCGCCGAAGCCGGCTTCGGTCTGGTGGGGTCGGCGGTCCAGAACGGACAGCGTCTCATCGTCGTCGTCAACGGGCTGAAGGACGGCAGGGACAGGGCGCAAGAGGCGCGCAAGCTGCTCGACTGGGGGTTCCGCTCGTTCGACAGCCGGGTTCTGCTCAACGAGGGCACGGTGGTCGCCGAGGCCCGGGTCTATGGCGGCGAGCGCGGCAGCGTCGGGCTGGTCGCGGGCGGCGCCGTGCGCGCGCTCGTGCCGCGCGGATCGACGGAGCGGATCACCGGCCGTGTCACCTACGCCGGGCCCCTGATCGCGCCGGTCGAGGCCGGGGTCGAGGTCGGGCGGCTGAAGGTTCTGCGGGGCGATCGCGTCGCGGTCGAGGTGCCGCTCTACACGGCGGCAGCCGTGCCTGCGGGATCGGTGGCGCGTCGGGCATTCGACGCGGCATGGGATTTTTCGGCCGCGCTCATTCGGCGGAACCTGTCGCGTTCATGATCCGTGGTGCCGTCACGGGATGCTTCGTCACGTTCGAGGGCGGGGAGGGGGCGGGCAAGACCACCCAGATCGCCCGTCTGGCGGAGCGGCTCGGCGAGGCGGGACACACCGTGACCGTGACGCGAGAGCCGGGAGGCTCGCCGGGAGCGGAGCGCATCCGGTCGCTGCTGCTCGATCGGGCCCAGAACAGCTTCAGTGCCGGCGCGGAAGCGCTTCTCTTCGCAGCCGCCAGACGTGACCACGTCGACCAGACGGTTCGTCCGGCGCTCGCGGCCGGCCATGTCGTCCTTTGCGACCGGTTCTTCGACTCGACAGCAGCGTACCAGGGCGCCGTCGGTGCGGTGAGGCGGAAGACGATCGCGGCTCTCAGGACGATCGCGAGCGACGGTCTCGAGCCCGCCCTGACCGTCGTGCTTGATCTGGATCCCGCGATCGGCCTCGGCCGGGCGCTGGAGCGGCGCGCCCGCGGCGCGGCTCCCGACAGGTTCGAGGCTGAAGCGATCGACTTCCACCAGCGGATCCGTGCCGCGTTCCTGTCCATCGCCGCCGCAGAGCCGGAGCGGTGCGTCGTGGTCGATGCGGATCGACCGGAGGATCGGGTGGCTGAGGACATCTGGCAGGTCGTGGACGCGCGGTTGTTCCGGCCCGTCGCCGGAGCCGGGTGATGGCAGCACGTACGCGGGCCGGCGAAACAGGCGAGGGCGCCCCCGAGGCCGATCGCCTGGACGGCTTCCCGCACCCGCGGGAGCGGTCGATCCTGGTCGGGCATCGGGACGCGGAGCTGGCGTTGCTCACGGCCCTGCGCACGGGCCGGATGCATCACGGCTGGATCATCGGCGGGCCGCCGGGGATCGGCAAGGCGACGCTTGCCTATCGCGTCGCGCGCTACCTCCTGTCGGGCCGCACGGGCGCCGAAGGAAGCCTGGCCATCCCGGCCGACGAGCCCGCCTTCAGCCGCGTTGCGGCGATGTCGCATCCCGATCTCGCCGTCGTCCGGCGCATCTGGAATCCGGAACGCAAGGCGTTCGGCCAGCAGATCCGCGTGGACGACGTTCGCGCCGCGACCCGACTGTTCACGACGACGTCGGGCGCTGGCGGCTGGCGCATCGCCATCGTCGACAGCGCGGACGACCTGAACGCGTCGAGCGCCAACGCCCTGCTGAAGATGCTCGAAGAGCCACCTTCGCGCGGATTGTTCCTGATCGTCGCGCATCATCCGGCCCGGCTTCTGCCGACCATCCGCTCGCGTTGCAGGCTCCTGCCGCTCAGGCCGCTCGACGACCGTGAGGTGGAGCAGGTGACGCAAGGCTTCGATGCCGAGCTTGGCGGCCGCCCGGCGCAGGCGCACGAGGCTGCCGCCAGACGCGCCGAAGGCAGCGTTCGGCGTGCGCTGTCGTTGCTCCAGGAAGACGGCGTCGGGCTGCGGGGGAACGTCGAGCAATTGCTCGCCGGTCTGCCGCGGCTCGAGCGGGATGACGTGCGCAGGCTGGCGGAGCGACTGGCCGGCAAGGCCGGTCGGGAGGAATTTGAGGTGTTCCGGGAGACACTGGAAGATCATCTCAGCCAGAAGCTCCGTGCGAGCAGCGCGCAACGGCCGGCCCGCCTTGCGGCGATCTCCGCACTATGGGAAAAACTGGGCCGGCAGTCGCAGGAGATTGAGACGTACAATCTCGATCGCAGGCCGTTCGTCCTGTCGTTCCTGGCGGAGCTGGCGGAGATGCACCGCCGGATCGGTTGATGCGTTCGAGGCTCGGGCGCGACGGCGATCAAACCGACGAAATGGTCCATGGCAGAGCGTCCGCGTTACACGATCACAACCGCGATCTCCTATCCGAATGGCGCTCCTCACATAGGCCATGCGTATGAGCTGATCGCATCGGATGCCATCGCGCGGTTTCAGCGGCTCGACGGGCGCGACGTCTTCTTCCTGACGGGCACCGACGAGCACGGGCTCAAGATGCTTCAGACCGCCGCGCGCGAGGGCGTCGACGTGCGGGCGCTCGCGGACCGCAACAGCGCGCGGTTCAGAGCGATGGCGCAGGCGCTCAATGCGTCCAACGACGACTTCATCCGGACCAGCGAGCCGCGGCACTACTCCACCTGCCAGGAGCTCTGGCGGCGAATGGAGGCGGCGGGCGACGTCTACCTGTCGCGCTACAGCGGCTGGTACTCGGTCCGCGACGAGGCCTATTACGACGAGAGCGAGCTTCGCGAAGGAGCAGAAGGCCAACGTCTGTCGCCCCAGGGCGCGCCCGTCGAGTGGGTCGAGGAGGAGAGCTTCTTCTTCCGGCTATCGAAGTTCCAGGAGCCGCTGCTCGAGCTCTACGAGCGTCAGCCCGACTTCATCGGGCCGGCGACGAGGCGGAACGAGGTGGTGAGCTTCGTCCGCGGCGGCTTGCAGGATCTGTCGATCAGCCGGACGACCTTCGATTGGGGCGTTCCCGTGCCGGGGCATCCGGGTCACGTCATGTACGTTTGGGTCGATGCCCTGACGAACTACGTGACGGCCACGGGATATCCCGGCAGCGATGGCCCGCGCGCGGCGTGGTGGCCTGCCGACGTCCACGTCATCGGCAAGGATATCGTCCGCTTCCACGCGATCTACTGGCCGGCCTTCCTGATGTCCGCAGGCTGGCCGCTGCCGAAGCGGGTCTATGCGCACGGGTTTCTGTTCAACCGCGGCGAGAAGATGTCGAAATCGGTCGGCAACGTCGTCGACCCCTTCGCGATGGCCGATCACTACGGCGTCGATGCCATGCGCTATTTCTTCCTGCGAGAAGTCCCGTTCGGCCAGGACGGCAACTACAGCCATGAGGCGATCGTCGGTCGCATCAACGCGGACCTCGCGAACGATCTGGGCAATCTCGCACAGCGTTCGCTGTCCATGGTGGCGAAGAACTGCGGTGGCGCCGTTCCTCAGCCGGCTGAATTCCAGGACGCCGATCGCTCGATCCTCGCGAGCGCTTCGGCCTTACCCGACGCCTTGAGGGCGACAATGCTTGGTTTCGCGCTTCATGGCGCGCTATCCGAGGTTTGGACGGTCATTGCGGCCGCAAATCGTTACTTTGCCGGCGAGCAACCTTGGGTGCTGCGCAAGAGCGATCCGGGCCGGATGGCGACCGTGCTCTACACGACGGCGGAGGTGCTGCGGATCGTCGGGATCTGCTGCCAGCCCTTCGTTCCCGCCGCTGGCGGGAAGCTGCTGGATCTGCTCGGCGTCGATCGCGACCGGCGAAAGCTTGCCGACGCGACGTGGGACGGACGACTGGTCGCGGGATCGCCGCTGCCGGAGCCGAGCGGCATCTTCCCGCGCTACGTCGAGGCGGAAGCGGTCGCCTGATGCTGGTCGACAGCCACTGCCACCTCGACTTTCCGGACCTTGCAGCCGATCGCGCAGCGGTGCTGGCCGCCGCGCGTGAGGCTGGGGTGGAACGAATGATCACCATCTCGACCCGTGTCCGACGTTTCGCGGACGTGGCCGCGATCGCCGACGTCGAACCAGACGTCTACTGCTCGGTCGGCACGCATCCGCACAACGCGGCCGAAGAACAGGATGTGACCGTCGCCGATCTCGTGCGGCTGGCCCGGTATCCGAAATGCGTGGCGATCGGGGAGGCGGGGCTCGATTACCACTATGACAAGAGCCCGCGCGACGCACAGGCGCGGGGGCTTCGTATCCATGCCGCGGCAGCGCGTGAGACCGGTCTGCCGCTGGTGATCCACGCGCGCAGCGCGGACGAGGACATGATCCGGATTCTTGGGGAGGAGATGGCGCGCGGCGTTTTCGGCGGGGTGCTGCACTGCTTCTCGTCGGGCGCGGCGCTCGCCGAGGCCGGGCTCGCGATGGGCTTCTATCTGTCGATGTCGGGCATCCTGACGTTCAAGGCATCGGACGAGTTGCGGGCGATCGCGGCGCGCACACCGCTGGACAGGTTGCTCGTCGAGACAGACGCGCCCTATCTCGCGCCCGTGCCGCATCGCGGACGGCGGAACGAGCCCGCTTTCGTGCGGGAAACCGCGCGATCCCTCGCCGACGTGAAAGGGGTGTCGCTGGAGGTTCTGGCGGCGGCGACCACGTCGAATGCCTATCGGCTGTTCGGCCGAATGATCCGGCCGTCGGCGGAGCGGGCGGCATGAACCGGTGTGTGGAGCCCCGATGACGGCGGACGATCCGGCGAACGCAGGGCTCTCGATCACGATACTCGGCTGCGGCTCCTCGGGCGGCGTCCCTCGGGTCGGCAGCGGCTGGGGTGCCTGCGACCCTGCCGAACCGCGCAATCGACGGCGGCGGTGTTCGATCCTCATTCGTCAGGAGGATTCTTCGGGGGCCGCCACGCAGGTTCTGGTCGATACGTCTCCGGACCTGCGCGATCAGTTGCTGAGCGCCGACGTCCGGCATCTCGACGGCGTGGTGTTTACCCACGAGCATGCGGACCACACCCACGGCATCGACGACCTGCGGCCGCTCGTGATCCACATGCGCCGATGCATCGACGTCCACATGGACGCGGTGACCTCCGCCATGCTGCGCCAGCGTTTCGCCTATTGTTTCGCCACACCGGTCGGGAGCGAGTACCCTCCGCTTGCGATCGAGCATCGGATCGTCGTCGGCGAGACGTTCGGCATAGGGGGGGCCGGCGGCCGCGTGGACCTGTTGCCGTTCCGTCTCGAGCATGGGTCGATCGACGCGCTGGGACTTCGGATCGGCGACGTCGCCTATACGCCGGACGTCAGCGCCATTCCGGAAGAAAGCCTCGGCTGCCTTTCGGGGCTGGACGTCTGGATCATCGACGCGCTGCGGCATGCGCCGCATCCGACCCATTTCTCGCTCACCGAAGCGCTGGACTGGATCGATCGGCTGAGACCGCGGCAAGCGATCCTCACCAACCTGCACAACGACCTCGATTTCGCGACACTGACGCGCACGCTGCCTCCGCATATCGTCCCGGCCCATGACGGCATGATCGTCCGGCCTTCGCGCGGACACCCGGCGTGAGCAGCGTCGGATCGGAGGAGGGGCGTTCTGCCACCCGAATGACCGACCTTTCCAAACCCATCGTCGTGCTCGGCATCTTCGTCGCCGATCTCGCGTTTCGCGCCCCGCGGCTGCCGGTCATCGGCGAAACGCTGCTCGGCCGGGGCTTTGCGATCGGGCCTGGCGGCAAGGGATCGAACCAGGCCGTCGCTGCAGCGCGCGCCGCCGCCGGTCGGCCCGTCATGATGATCGGCAGGCTCGGCAGCGATCCGTTCGCGGAGATCGCGCATCGGACATGGGTCGAGGCCGGCGTGGACGCCGTGCACGTGACGGTGGATGCATCGAGACCGACCGGCGCCGCCTTCATCTTCGTGTCGACCGAAACCGGAGACAACGCGATCATCGTGGAGAGCGGCGCCGGCGGAGCGGTATCCGTCGAAGATCTCGATGCTGCCGCCGGTACGATCGCCGGTGCCGCGGTTTTCATGACGCAGCTCGAGCAGCCGCTGGCGGCGGCCCGTCGCGGTCTGGAGATCGCGCGCAGGCACGGCGTGCCGACGATCCTGAATCCGGCACCGGCCGCCGTTCTGCCGGACGCGCTCTATGGTCTCGTCGATTACCTGACCCCGAACGAGACCGAAATCGCGACGCTGACCGGCATCACCGTCAGGTCGCCCGACGACGCGCGGCTTGCCGCCGAGCGGCTGCGCGCCAGAGGATGCGGAACCGTCATCGTGACGCTCGGGTCCATGGGCGCGCTGCTGCATGACGCCCGAGGCTCCGTGCTCGTTCCGGCCTGTGCGGTCGATGCCGTGGTCGACACGACCGGCGCTGGTGACGCGTTTGCCGGCGGCTTCGCCGTCGCACTCGCCGAAGGCCGGCCGCCCGTCGATGCGGTGCGCTTCGCCTGCGCCACGGCGGCGCTCTCCGTCACCCGTCCTGGCACGGCTGCGGCCATGCCGGCGCGGGCCGAGATCGAGCGGCTGCTTCGGGTGACCGCGAGCGAGAATAACGCTCGCGTGGGTAAGGCCGCTTCAGTTCCATAATATATCTTATGCGAATTAGCTCGATCAGATTGGTCCCCAGCCCACCCGTTCTGCTATGAGGCGCCATCACCCCTCCCGAGGCTTCATGACCCCCTCTCGCGATATCGGCCGCCTCATCGAGATCATGCGCGCGCTACGGACGCCGGACTCCGGCTGTCCGTGGGACCTGAAGCAGACATCGCGTTCGCTCGCGCCCTTTGCCGTCGAGGAAGCCTACGAAGTCATCGACGCCATCGTCCGGGACGATCGCGCCGATCTCTGCGACGAACTGGGCGATCTGCTGCTTCAGGTCGTGTTTCATGCCCAGATCGCCGCCGAGGACGGCAGCTTCGATTTCGGTGACGTCGTCGAGGCGATCACGCGCAAGATGATCCGGAGGCATCCGCATGTGTTCGGGGACGCGAATGGACTGACCGCATCAGACGTCGACCGGCTCTGGGCGTCGATCAAGGCCGAGGAAAAGCGCGAACGGGCCTCGCGGCAAGCGCCCCGTGCGGCCAGCGCTCTCGACGAGGCGTCGCAATCACTGGCGCCGGTGCGGCGCGCGCTCGCGCTCCAGCACGAGGCAGCCAAGGTCGGGTTCGACTGGGCGGATACCGGGGACGTGTTCGAAAAGATCGACGAGGAACTGCGGGAGCTGACCGAGGCTGTATCGTCCGGCGACGAAGGCGCCATGGTAGACGAATTCGGCGACGTGCTCTTCGCGCTGCTCAACCTGGCCAGGCATCTGCACCTTGACGCTGAGGTGGCGCTCGCTGGCACCAACCTCAAATTCGACAGGCGGTTCCGGATGATGGAGCAGATTCTTCACGGGGAAGGCATCACGCCGGCAGCGGGCCTGCTGGAGATCATGGATCGCGCCTGGACGGAGGCCAAACGAAGGGAGCGGCTGGCTCCCGGTCAGCCGGACGGCGTCGTGGTGGATGCTGCGGGCAGTCGCGCGCGTACGACCGGCTCCTGATCGGGCGCGACCCGGACCGCGAGGCGTATGCTCCCGTCGTCCGCCGTCTCGCGATGGAGAACCTCGGCGATCTCGTACAACCAGCTGACCAGCGCGCCGTCCGAGGCGCCCAGCGTGATGTCGAGCGTGATGCGGTCGCGACCGATCTCGCGTTCGATCGTGGCGAGGAGCCCATCGACCCCCTCGCCCGTCACGGCCGAGATCAGGATCGGCTGCACTTGCCCGGTGCGCAGCCGCGCCGCGTTCGTGAGTTGATCGCGCCTGTCGGGCGGCAGCAGATCGGACTTGTTCCAGACCTCGACCAGCCTTCGTTCGGGACCGGACGCCACGCCGAGACCCTCGAGGATCGCCTCGACGTCGGCGGCCTGTGCGTCGGCGTCGGCATGGGCGACGTCGCGAACGTGCAGGACGACGTCCGCCTCGATGACGTCCTCGAGGGTCGCGCGGAAGGCTGCGACCAGCGTGGTGGGCAGGTCGGAGATGAACCCGACCGTATCCGACAGAATCACGTTCAGCCCATGAGGCAGCCGGATCGACCGCGCCGTCGGATCCAGCGTCGCGAACAGCATGTCCTTGGCGACCACTTCAGCCGACGTCAGCCGGTTGAACAGCGTCGACTTGCCGGCGTTCGTGTAGCCGACGAGCGCGACGGTCGGGTACGGAACGCGCTCGCGGCGCGCACGATGCAGTCCG
>CAZVMY010000063.1:0-10061 GCA_964628955.1 uncultured Methylocystis sp. | reverse complement strand
ACGCCGTTCCTCGTTCTGGCGTCGCTGTTCCCGTTCGATCAGGAGGGCACCGACCCGCTGCCCGAGGCCCAGCTCGACCGCTTCCTCATGCAGATCGACGTCGGCTATCCCGGCCGCGACGCCGAGCGGCGAATGCTGCTCGGCACGACGGGCGCCGACGAGGTCAAGGCGAAGCCGGCGATGACCGCCGAGGAACTCATGACGGCGCAGCGGCTGGTCCGGCGGCTCCCCGTCGGCGAGAAGGTGGTCGAGGCCATCCTCGATCTGGTTCGCGGCGCCCGTCCCGGCGAAAAGGGCGTCGGCGAGCGCCTGTCCTGGGGTCCCGGCCCGCGCGCCAGCCAGTCGCTGATGCTCGCCACCCGCGCCCGGGCCCTGATCGACGGGCGGCTCGCTCCCTCGGTCGACGACGTGATCGCTCTCGCCGAACCCGTGCTCAAGCACCGCATGGCGCTGTCCTTCGCGGCCCGCGCCGAGGGCGATACGATCCCGGCTATCGTCGGTCGATTGACCGAGCGCCTGAGGTAAAGCGCGGCCGATGGTCTCCACCCGCATCCTCGACGCCGACGAACAGCGGATCGCGCCCCGACACCGGAGTGGTGCGCAGGCGCTCTCGGACGTGATGCCGCGGATGGTCGCCGAGGCACGGCGCCTCTCGTCGAGCGTCGTGGCGGGCGTCCATGGTCGCCGTCGGGTCGGCACCGGGGAGAGCTTTTGGCAGTTCCGCGCCTTCATGTCGGGCGAGTCGGCCGCACGGGTGGACTGGCGCCGCTCGGCCCGCGACGAGCGGCTCTATGTCCGTGAACGTGAATGGGAGGCGGCGCAGACGGTCTGGCTGTGGGTCGACCGCTCGCCCTCGATGTCGTTCCAGTCGTCGCTGGCGCGCACGTCCAAACTCGACCGCGCGGTCGTGCTGGCGCTGGCCGCTGCCGACATGCTGGTGCGCGGCGGCGAACGGGTCGGATTGCTGGGATTGAGCCCCGCGATCGCCTCGCGCCGCATCATCGAGCGGCTGGCCGAGGCACTGGTGCTGTCGGACCCGGCGAAGAGCGCCGACGGGCCCGATCCCCTCCAGCTCAGGGGCCGCAGCGAGATCGTGCTCATCGGCGATTTCATCTCGCCTGCCGCCGAGATCGAGGCGCGCCTTCATCGGCTGGCCGAACGCGGAACGCGCGGCCATCTGATGATGATCGTGGATCCCGCCGAAGCGCTGTTTCCGTTCGACGGGCAGACGGAGTTCGTCGACCCGGAAGACGGCTTCAGGCTCCGCGTCGGCGAGGCGGCGGAGTTCGCCGCCGGCTATCACCACCGGATCGAGGCTCACCGCGAGGCCCTGCGGCGCGCTGCCGCGTCGCTCGGCTGGACCTTCTCGGTGCAGCGGACCAACCGGCCGGCCACCGAAGCGCTGCTCTGGCTGGACGCGGCGATCGGCGCGAAGGGAACGGCCTGATGGGAGCACTGCCTCTCGGCTTCGCAACACCGATGATCCTCGGCGCGCTGGTGCTCCTGCCGGTGCTCTACTGGCTGCTGCGCCTGACCCCGCCGCCGCCGCGGCGCGTTCCGCTGCCGACGCTGGCACTGGTCCGCGATCTCGAACGTCGCGACGAGACGCCGGCGCACACGCCGTGGTGGCTGCTCCTGCTGCGGCTCCTGATCGCGGCTCTCGTGATCCTGGCGATGGCCGGGCCGATCTGGAACCCGCGCGGCGATGCGGCTTCCGGCAGCGGCCCTCTGCTGGTGTTCGTGGACAACGGGTGGAGCGCCGCCTCGACCTGGCGCGACCGTGCGATGCGCGCCGAGGAACTCGTCACGGGTGCCAGCGCCGGAGGCCGGCCGGTGGCGCTTCGGGCGAGCGCGGACGACCCCGTCGACATCGTTCCGGGAACCGCCCAGCGCGCTGCGGAGCAGCTGCGCGGCCTCGCGCCGCAGCCGCATACGCCGTCGCGCGCGGCTCATCTGGCCGCGATCCAGTCCTTCATCGACCGGTTCCCGACGGGCGAAGTTGTCTGGATCGCCGACGGCACGAACGTCGGCGACCAAGACGGGTTCACGGCGGAGCTCGCCGCGAAAGCCGGCCGCCGGCTTACGGTGCTCGCCAGCCCCGTGCCCCCTGCCGTGGCACTCGCGGGCGCCTCGAACGGCTCCGACGCGCTCGTCGTCAAGGTGTTGCGGGCCAGTGCCGACGGCCGGACCGACGGGACGTTGCGCGCGCTCGACTCGCGCGGCAGGCCGCTCGGCGAAACCGCATATCGCTTCCCAGCCGGCGCTCCGGAAACGGAAGCGCGGTTCGACATCCCGCTCGAGCTGCGCAACGAGATCGTGCGGATCGAGACCCCGGAGGAGCCGAGCGCCGGTGGCGTGGCCCTTCTGGACGGCCGCAACAAGCGGCGCCGTGTCGGCGTCATCAGCGGGGAAAGCACGGATACGGCGCAGCCCCTGGTGTCGCCCGCCTATTTCGTGACCCGGGCGCTGGCGCCGTTCGCTGAGGTCCGTGAGGTGCCGCGCGGCACGCAGGATCCCTATGGCAGGCTGATCGACGACGGCGCGGGTGCGCTCATCCTGACGGACGTCGGCACGCTCACCGGCGAGGCGCTGCAGAAGCTCAAGACCTTCGTCGACGGCGGGGGCGTGCTGATCCGCTTTGCCGGTCGCCGCGCGGCCGCACCTGTGGACGAGCTGATGCCGGTACGGCTGCGCCGAAGCGAGCGGGTGCTCGGTGGCGCGCTGTCCTGGGAAACGCCGAAGAAACTGGCGAGCTTCGCCGCCGGCGGGCCGTTTGACGGGCTGGCGGTGCCGGGCGACGTCACCGTCTCGCAGCAGATCCTGGCCGAACCGGACGTCGGTCTGTCGGTCAAGACGTGGGCGGCCCTGGAAGATGGGACGCCGCTGATCACGGGCGAGAAGCGCGGTCGCGGCACCATCGCGCTGTTCCACGTGACGGCGGACACGGCCTGGTCGACACTGCCGCTTTCCGGTGCCTTCGTCGAGACGCTGCGGCGGATCGTCATTCTGGCGCAGGGCGCCGAGGAGCGCGCGGACGCAGGTCCGGTCGAGACCGCGGCCCCGCTGCGGACCCTGGACGGCAACGGCACGTTCCGTGCCCCGCCCGCGACGGCCCAGCCGCTCCCGCGGGGGAATGATCGTCCGGCGACGCCGACCCATCCGCCGGGCTTCTACGGCACGCCGGAGGCGACCGTCGCCGTGAACACGCTCGCTGCCAATGCCCGGCTGACGGCGATCGATTTCGCGGCCGCCGGCCTCGCGGCCGGTCCGCTCGTGGCCCTGCCGCCGATCGATCTGAGACCCTATATGCTCGCAATGGCTCTCCTGCTCTTCCTCGCCGATGCCGTCGCGGCGATGCTCCTTTCGGGTGCCCTGGCTGGCGGCCTGCGCAGTCTCGGCGGCCGGCTCCGCCCCGCTGCCGGTGGCGCCGGCGCCGTCCTGCTCGCGGTCGCCGTTCTCGCCGCGGCCGGCAGCCAGGCGCTGGCCAAGGACGATCGCCTGCCGCCGTTCCGGGCGGACGACATCGAGGCCGCGCTCACGACGCGGCTCGCGTTTGTCATCACCGGCGACCGCGAGGTCGACGAGACCAGCCGGCTCGGGCTCTCCGGTCTCGGACGGGTTCTCTCGACGCGCACGGCCCTGGAGCCGGGGGAGCCGATCGGCGTCGACCTCACCCGCGACGAACTGGTCTTCTATCCCCTGCTCTACTGGCCTATGGCGGCATCCCGCCCGGTGCCGCCGGAGACAGCGATCCGCAAGATCGAGACCTTCATGAAACAGGGCGGCACGATCGTGTTCGATACCCGTGACGCGCTCAACAGCCGCCCGGGAAGCGAGGCCACGCCCGAGACGCGGATGCTTCGCCGCATCCTCGACGGTCTCGACGTTCCCGAGCTCGAGCCGGTGCCAAAGGACCACGTCGTCACGAAGGCATTCTACATCGTGGAGCAATTCGTCGGCCGGTACGCCACGGGGCGCACGTGGATCGAGATCCTCGCGCGCAGCGAGGACGGCGAGAAGGGCCGCCCTGCTCGCGCCGGCGACCGCGTGTCGCCGATCATCATCACGTCGAACGACCTCGCGGCCGCATGGGCGGTCGAGCGCAACGGCCAGCCGCGCTACCCGCTCATTCCCGGTGACGGGAGGCAGCGCGAGATGTCGCTCAGGGCCGGCATCAACATCGTGATGTATGCCCTCACCGGCAACTACAAGGCGGACCAGGTCCATATCCCGGCGCTGCTCGAACGCCTCGGACAATAGGAGGCGATCGTGACGCGCTATGCGCTGGATTTCGCTCCCTTCATGCCCTGGGCCGTGATCGCCGGTGCGGCCGGGCTGGCACTCGTCGTGACGCTGGTCGCCCTGCTTTCACGCCAGCGCGGCGCGATGCTGCGCGGTGTAGCACTCGCCCTGCTGGTGCTGGCGCTGGCCAACCCCTCGTTCACCAGCGAGGACCGCGAGCGGCTGAACGACGTCGTGGCCCTGGTCGTCGACCGCAGCGGCAGCCAGCGGCTCGACCAGCGGGCAGCCGACACGGCCCGCGCCCGCGAGGCGCTGGAAGCCCAGCTGAAGGCGCGGCCGAAGACCGATCTGCGCGTGATCGAGGTCGAGGAGAGGGATGACGACCGCGACGGGACGCGGCTGTTCGAGGCGCTCGCCGCCGCCATCGGCGACGTTCCGCCCGATCGTCTGGCAGGCGTCATCGCGCTGACCGATGGCCAGGTCCACGATGCGCCGCCGAAGCTCGGCAGCATCGGCGTCGCCGCGCCGTTTCACGGGCTCATCACCGGACGGTCGGACGAGCGGGATCGGCGGATCGAGATCGTCCAGGCCCCGCGCTTCGGCATCGTGGGCAAGGATCAGCAGATCGCTCTCAAAGTGGTCGAGACGGGTGCTGCCGGCGCGGCGGCGCGCCTCGTGGTCCGGCGCGACGGTCAGCAGATCTACGACCGGCTCGTGGTCACGGGGACCGAGGTGCGGCTTCCCGTGCGGATCGAGCATGCCGGGCCCAACATCATCGAACTCGACGTCGACGGCCTGCCGAACGAGTTGACGCTGCTGAACAACGTCGCGGTGATCTCGGTCGAGGGCGTGCGAGACAAGCTGCGCGTCCTGCTGGTCTCCGGCGAGCCGCATGCCGGCGAACGGACGTGGCGCAACCTGCTCAAGTCCGACGCCAACGTCGACCTGGTGCATTTCACCATTCTGCGCCCGCCCGAGAAGCAGGACGGCACGCCGATCAACGAGCTGTCGCTGATCGCCTTCCCCACGCGGGAACTGTTCGTCCAGAAGATCTCCGAGTTCGACCTGATCATTTTCGATCGCTACTCCAACCAGAGCATCCTGCCCTCGGTCTATTTCGAGAACATCGTGAAGTACGTCAAGGACGGCGGCGCCGTCCTGCTCGCGGCGGGCAACGAGTTCGCGTCCGCCGGTACGCTTCACAACACGCCGCTCGGCAGCATCCTCCCGGCGCGGCCGGAAGGCCGCAGCATCGAGCGGCCCTACCTCGCCCGCGTCTCCGAACTCGGCCAGCGGCACCCGGTGACGCGCGATCTGCCCGGCAGCGCAAGCGAACCGCCACAGTGGAGCCCATGGTTCCGGCTCGTCTCGGCACAGGCCCAGCGGGGCGCGACGATCATGACCGGCGCCGAAGACAAGCCGCTGCTCGTGCTCAATCGTGAGCAGAAGGGGCGCGTCGCCCTGTTCCTGTCGGACCACGCCTGGCTGTGGGCGCGCGGATTCGGAGAAGGCGGCCCCTACATCGACCTTCTGCGCCGACTCGCGCATTGGCTGATGAAGGAGCCACAGCTCGAGGAGGAGGCGTTGCGCCTCAAGGCGAGCGGCCGGCTGCTGACGATCGAGCGCCAGACGCTCGGCGAGAAGGCTGACGACGTTCGCCTGATCGGACCGGATGGGGACGAGTTCACGCTCAGCCTCGCCCAGGCCGAGCCCGGAATCTGGCGCAGCACGTTCACGGCGCGGCGGCAGGGCCTTCACAGGGTCGTCGAAGGCGAGCGGATCGCCTTTGCCAACGTCGGGCCGGCCAACCCCCGCGAGTTTCGCGACGTGGTCAGCACCACCGAAATCCTGGCGCCGCTCGCGGCAGAGACCGGAGGCGGCGTTCGCCGGCTGAACGACGGCGGCCGCTTCAGCCTGCCCCGGATCGTCGACATCTCGACTGGCACGCGGTTCTCCGGCGCCGACTATATCGGCCTGAAGCCGACGGAAGCCCATGTCGTGCGGGGCGTCGGCGTCGTGCCGCTCGCCGCCGGCCTGCTCGGCCTCGTCCTGCTGCTCGGCAGCGCAGTCGCCGCCTGGCTTCGGGAAGGGCGGTTCGGCTTCAAGCGGTGACGGGCACCGCCGTCACCGGGCCGTTCGCTGCATCGAGAGCGTTCGGCCGCAGCTCGCGATAGAGGAGCCTTGTCTCGTCGACCGGACCCGGAAGGCTCAGCCGGCCCCTGGGCACGCGCTGGAAGCCCACACGGGCGTAATAGGGCTCGTCGCCGACCAGCAGCACGAGCCCGTGTCCGGCGGCTTCGGCGGCGCCGAGCGCGCGCTCGATCAGCGCGCGTCCGATGCCGCGGTTCATGAACGCCGGCTCGACCGTGAGCGGCCCGAGCAGAAGGGCGGGCAGCTCCCCGGCCCGGATCGGCGTCAGCCGTACCGAGCCAACCACCAGCGTCTCGACGCGGGCCACGAAGGAGAGCGCGGGATCGAAGGCAGCGAACTCGCGCAGGCGATACGCCGTACGGGCGAAGCGGCCGGGCCCGAAGGCCCGTTCCTCGAGCTGCAGGACGGCCGCGGCATCGACCTCCCGTTCGGGCTGGATCGTGAGATGGAGCACGGTCATGGACGCGGCCTGACGGATATCGGACGGGGGCGGCGCGGCCTCACCAGGTCTGCGCCGGCGGCAGATGTTCGATCACCTCGTCGATGCGTCGTCGGGTCCCCGCCGTCGTCTCTGTCGGCAGGTCGCCGACCGGGAAGAACCCTGTCTCCACGATCTCGTGATCGGGCCGTCTCGGTGTCGGCTGGGTGAACCGGCGCACGACGAAGACCGCCACGTGGTCGCGCCGGAAGCCGCGCTCGTTGAGAAAGACCCCGTGCAGACAGGGCGCTTCGGCGATCTGGATGTTGCCCTCCTCGACGAGTTCGCGCTCCAGCGACGTCTGCAGCGTCTCGCCGACCTCGACCCCGCCACCGGGCATGTGCCAGCCGCGCACGTAGGAATGCCGGACGAGGAACACGCGGTCGTCGGCGTCCAGAACCATGCCACGCACCCCGAGCGTCATGCCCCGCGCGAAGCGGGCATAGACGAGGTAGAGCCGCTGCACCGGCCGCAGCAGGCTCGATCCGGTCGGCTCGTCATCGGCTGGGAGTACGGTCATGCGCGCTCTCCTAGCGAAGCAGTCGGCGGCCGACCACCAAATTCCGTGCGCGCGCTTGACCCGGCAGGCCGGGCGCGGGAGACGACGGTCCCGTGAGCTTCCTCCTCGCCCATCTGTCCGACCCGCACGTCGGCCCGCTACCGCGTGCCCGGCTTTGGGAACTCGCAGGCAAGCGCCTGACCGGCTATCTCAACTGGCGTCGCGGCCGCGGCGCCATTCACGACATGGCGATGCTCGACCGTCTCATCGCAGACATGGCGGCGCACGGCCCTGATCATGTCGCGCTGACGGGCGACCTCGTGAACATCGGCCTTGCGGCGGAGTTCGTCGGTGCCCGGCGGCTGGTTGCGACCCTCGGCCACGAAGCAGACGTGAGCGTCATCCCCGGCAATCACGACGCCTACGTGCGCTCCTCGCTCCCGCACATGATCAGCGCGATCGCGCCCTGGATGACGGGCGACGGTGCGGCAGCCTGCGCGTTTCCCTATCTCCGGGTCCGCGGGCCGGTCGCACTGATCGGCTTGTCGTCCGGGATTCCGACCGGACCGTTCCTCGCGAGCGGCGCGCTCGGCGAGGCGCAATGCACGTCGTTCGCCGCGATGCTGCGGCAAACGCGGGATCGGGGTCTCGTTCGCGTCGTCATGATCCATCATCCACCGCACCGGAGCGGTGCGCGTCGCGGCCGCGGTCTGCGCGATGCGGCCGTCTTCGAAGCGCTGATCGGACGCGAGGGAGCCGAACTCGTGATCCACGGCCACAATCACCGCTATTCTCTGGCGTGGCTGCGCGGACCGTCCGGGAAAGTTCCGGTGGTTGGCGTTGCCTCGGCCTCAGCCATGCCCGGAAGTCCGGATCACAGGGCGGCCTACCACCTCTACCGTATCGAAGGCACAGCCTCGGCGCCGGCCATCGGCCTGACGGTGCGTGGTATCGGCCCCGATGGCCGTCCGTCGACGCTGCGCAGCGAAGCGCGGCTGTTTCCGCGCGACTGAGCCTCATATCCCCCGACATCGGCCGGCTTTCGCGCTATCCTGCAGGTTGTGCGTGAACCGGCGACGAGTCGCCGGACGCGGTCGCACGAAGGGGTCGAGCGCAGTCATGGATGATCGCCCGGGCCGGATGCCGCCTTCGGACGCTCCACAGTCACGCGACCGGCTGACCATGCTCCGGGCCTCGTGGGGTCTGTGCCCGCTGCCCAGTCGCCTGAACACGATCGTCGAGGCCGAACAGGCGCGCTCTGCGCGGATCGCGGCATGGCTCAGCTTGTTCGTGCCGACGTTTCTGGCGGCGCTCTACGCGCTTTCGCCCAAGGCGATCGACGCCATGGGCAGCTTCAGCCCCGTCCCGGTCATCCTCGCCATCTTCATCGTCATCGGCGTGCTGCGCGTCCGCTCGTCGGGCCGGAACGCGCCGCCGGACTGGTGGGTGGTCGGCTCCGCGATCGTCGACTTCGCGCTGCTCTACGGCATGATCTGGGCGATCCATCTGCAATATCTGCAGCCGGCCGCCTTCTCGCTGAAGGTGCCGACCTTCCTCTATGCCTTCGTGCTGATCGCGATCCGGGGCATGTGGTTCGAGCCGCGGCACGTGCTGATCACCGGCGCCGTGGCTGCGCTGGGCTGGGTCGCGATGACCGGCCTGGCCTTGCGGGAGGACCCGTCGGCGCGGACCCGGGAGTTCGTCGAGTATCTCAACGGCAACGGTATCCTGCTCGGCGCCGAGATCGACAAGGTGCTGGCGATCCTGATGTTCACGGTCATCCTGGCCCTGATCATCGTCAGGGGCCGGCAGCAGCTCGTGATGGCGGCTTATGGAGAGGCTGCGCGCAGCAATCTCTCGCAGTATTTCGCGGCCGGCGTCGCCGACCGCATCGCCGACCGCGTCGAAGGGTCCCGGGTCGGCGAGGTGGAGAAGCGGGAGGGCGCCGTGTTGGTGGCCGACATCCGCGGCTTTACGGGCCTGGCGGCCGAGTGGCCGGCCGAAAGCACGCTGTCGGTTCTGGCGAGCTTCCATCGGCGGCTGGGGGCCGTCGTGGCGCGGCACGGCGGCGCCATCGACAAGTTCCTGGGCGACGGCGCGCTCGTCACCTTCGGCTGTATCACGCCGCGCGAAGACGCCGCCCGCGTCGCGCTGGAGGCTGGGATCGATCTCGTGCGCGACATGGAGAACTGGCGGCTGAAGCGGGAGCGCGAGGGGCGCCGTCCGGTGCTGGTCGGCGTCGCGGTATCCTCCGGACCGCTGCTGGTCGCGACCATCGGCTCGGGGGACAGGCTGGAGTTCACGGTACTGGGCGATGCCGCCAACCGCGCCACGAAGCTCGAGAAATACAACAAGGTCCTCGGCTCGGCGCTCATCACCGACCTCGCCACGTTCGAGAGGGCCCAGGCACAGGGCCTGTCCTGGCCGCTGGCGGAAACGATCCCCATGGCCGAGGTGGTCGGTATTGCCGGCCCGGTGCCGCTCGTGCGGCTCGATCAGATGCAGCGTCCGCCGTCGACCTCGAGCACGACGCCCGTTACCATCGAGGATTCGTCGGAGGCGAGATAGAGCGCGGCATTGGCGATGTCCTGCGGCGTCGAGAGCCGGCCGATCGGGATGGAGGCGCGGAACAGCGCCCGCTTTTCCGGCGTGTCCTCGCCCATGAAGGTGGCGAGCAGAGGCGTTTCACCC
>CAZVMY010000062.1:0-10241 GCA_964628955.1 uncultured Methylocystis sp. | reverse complement strand
CTGCAGCACACGACGTAGCGACGCGTGGCTGAGGAATTTGTCGAGCTCAGCATCGGCCCTGTGCGGCTTCGACGGTGCGGACGATCTGCGCAAGGAGCGTGTCGGCGCCGACCTTTCGCGCCGTGAAGCGGAAGGCGCCCGTGCCGTTGATCGTCCCGCCTGTGACGGTCGAGCCCGGTTGCTTGCGGGCCGGATTGGGCTCGCCGGTGATCATCGCCTCGTCGACGTAGGAACAGCCCTCGACAACCTCGCCGTCGACGGGAATTCGCTCGCCCGGCCGCACGATCACGACGTCACCGGCAACGACCGTCTCGATGCCGACGTTGATCTCGGCGCCGTCGCGCAGCACACGTGCGGACTTGGCCCGCAGTGACATCAGCCGGCGGATCGCTTCGCTCGTCGAGCCCTTGGCGCGCGCCTCGAACCAGCGCCCGGTCAGGATCAGCGTGATGATCACAGCGCTCGCCTCGAAATAGGTGTAGTCCGTGTCCTCCGGCAGCAGGTCGGGCGCGAAGGTCGCGACGCTCGAATAGAGGAAGGCTGCGCTCGTGCCGAGCACGACGAGCGAATTCATGTCGGGCGCGCCGCGCAGCAGCGCCGGCCAGCCCTTGCGGATGAAGCGCAGGCCGGGCACCGCCATGACGAAGCCAGCCAGCAGGAAGGAGAGGACCTTGATGTTGAACTCGCCGATCCGGCCGGCAAGGACATGGTGCAGGGTCTCGGACATGTGCATGCCCATCTCGAAGACGAGCAGAGGCGCGGTCGCGACGGCCGCGACGGTCACGGCAAGCCGCAGATCCGACAGCTCCGCCTCCCGCGCCTGACGCTCGCGATCGGAGGTGTCGGCCCCGTCGCTGACCTGTTCAGCTGCGTAGCCCGCGGCGGCGACGCTCCTGATCAGGCTCGGTACCACATCGGCACCGCCCAGCACACGCACGGACGCGCGCATGGTCGCGAGGTTGACGGTGGCGTCGAGAACGCCTGGCACGGCCCTGAGAGCGCGCTCCACCCGTCCGACGCAGGAGGCGCAGGTCATGTCTCCGACACCGAGTTCGATCGTGCTCTCTGCCGGCTCATAACCCGCCTTGCGGACGGCCGCGGCGATGGCTCCGGTGTCCACCCTTCCCGTGCCGAAGACGAGATGCGCGCGCTGGGTCGCAAGGTTCACGGCGACGCTGTCGATACCCTCGACCGCCTCGATGGCGCGCTCGACGCGCAAAACGCAGGAAGCGCAGCTCATCCCTTCGACGCTAACGTCGAGTTGTGCGGTGGGCACCGCCACGTTGCTGGCCATTGTTGCAGTCGACATGACGTCTCTCCGAACCGTGAGGCCCAGGGATATGGGGTTTCCCATAATGGTAAGGTCAAGCGCAATCTGAGGCGTCGGAAGCGTTCTTCGCGTGTCGTCCGCGAGGCCGAAAATGCTTCTTGACCTTACCACGGTGGAAAGCTGCAGCCTTCTTTCGTTCGCCGATCAACAGGAGGCTCAGCCATGTGCTCGTGCCAGCAGCATTCCAATTCCGCATCCGAGACCGCCGCGACTCCGTCACAGGACGGTCTGAACTTCCGGGTCGACGACATGACCTGCGGCCACTGCGCCGGCACGATCAAGAAAGCGATCGAGACGAGCCTGCCGGGCACCACGGTGAACGCCGATCCCGCCTCCAAGCTGGTGAGCGTGACCGGCTTTGCCGACTACGCCGCGATCAAGTCGATCGTGACCGGGGCCGGCTACACGCCGAGCGCCGCGCCCGTCGCCGCCTGATCGGCACCAGGGGGCAAATAGCGGCACGGTGCGGGCGATGCCTGAACCAAGCAGATCGCTTGCTCCCCAACAGAGGGGTTCACCATGAAGACCATCATTCTGGCTGTGCTTGCGGCCACTGGCGCCGCCGCCATCCCGGCGGTCGCTGCCGAAGGCGATACGGTAAAGGCAATCAGGGCGCGGGGTGAACTGCTCTGCGGCGTCTCTACCGGCGTCTCGACAGGCATGTCGACGCTGGACAATCAGGGCAACTGGAAAGGTCTCGAGGTCGAGTTCTGCCGTGGCCTGGCCGCGGCCATGCTCGGCGACGCCGCGAAGGTGAAGTTCGTCCCGCTTGAATTCCGGGTGGCCTTCACAACGCTTCAGTCCGGCGCCGCCGACATCCTGGCGCGGACGGCGACGTGGAGCTTTTCGCGCGACGCGTCGCTGAACCTCGATTGGGCCGGCGTCTACATGTACGACGGTCAGGGCTTCATGGTCGCCAGAAAACTCGGCGCCAAGAGCGGCAAGAACCTGAACGGGGCCTCCGTCTGCGTCTCGGCCGGCACGACGTCCGAGCTCAACCTGGCGGACTATTTCCGGTCCAACGGCATGAAATATACGGTGATCACCGGATCGACGCGCGAGCAGAACCAGCAGAACCTCGAGTCCGGCCGCTGCGACGCCTATTCCAACGAGCGCGGCGGCCTCGCGGCCAGTCGCACGGCGATGAAGAACCCCGACGACTGGGAGATTCTGCCGGACGTGTTTTCGAAAGAGCCACTGGGGCCGACGGTCCGTCAGGACGACGCGCGCTTCCGCGACATCGTCGCCTGGACGCTGAACATCATCATCGCGGCGGAGGAGTTCGGCATCACGAAAAGCAACGTCGCCGAACTGGCAGCGAATTCGAACAACCCGGAGGTCCAGCGGATGCTCGGCAAGACCGGAGAGTTCGGCAAGATGCTCGGTCTCGAGCAGGACTGGGCCGTGAAGGTCATCGCCTCCACGGGGAACTATAGCGAGCTCTATGAGCGCAACCTCGGCTCCGGCAGCCCGATCAAGCTTGACCGGGGCCTGAATTCGCTGTGGAGCAAGGGCGGGCTTCTCTACAGCCCGCCCTTCAGATGAACAGCATGTGGCGGGTTCCCCCGCCGCAGGGCCTGCCGAAGCGACGATCATGACGTCGACTGGTGTGGCTGGGCTCTCGACCGTGGGACGACCGCAACCGCCCGGGCGCAGGTGGACGGGCCGGCAGCGTCGCCATATTGCATACCAGGCGGCGTTCCTGATCGCGATGGGCACCGTGCTCGGGCTCGGCTGGCGGAACGTCGAGGCCAATCTGGCCGTTCGCAAGCTCGTGCTCGGCTTTTCCTTCCTGCGGCAGGAAGCCGGTTTCGGCATTCCGTTCAGCATCATCCCCTATGCCGAGACCGACACCTACTTCAGGGTCTTCCTGATCGGGCTGTCGAACACGCTGCTGGTCGCAGCCCTGGGAATCGGGGTGGCCACCGTGCTTGGCTTCGTGATCGGGATCGCGCGCCTCTCCCTGAACTGGGCGGTTGCGAAGGCCGCGCTCGTCTACGTGGAGACCGTCAGAAACCTGCCTCTGCTGCTCCACGTGCTGATCTGGTACAACGTCGTGATCCGGTCGCTGCCGCCGTCCCGCCAGGCGATCAACGTCCTCGACGTCATGTTCCTGAGCAATCGAGGTATATTCGTTCCTTCGCTGGAAATCGGCATGGGTTGGGGGATGCTCCTGCTCGTGGCGGGCGCTGCCGGGGTCCTGATCGCAGGCATCCTCCGCTATGGGCGGCGTAGGCGGGACGAGACCGGGCAAACGGTGCGTGTCGCCATCCCGATCGCGTTGGTCGTGGCGGGGACCGGGCTTCTCGTCGCGGTAACGGGCCATGTCGGCGTGAGCTGGCCCGCGCTACGCGGCTACAACTTCTCGGGTGGCATGACGCTGTCGCCGGAGCTTGCGGCGCTGGTGGTCGCTCTCGCGATCTACAACGCCTCCTTCATTGCCGAACTGGTCCGCGGTTCGATCGAGGCGATCGGCAAGGGGCAACGCGAGGCGGCCGCCGCGCTCGGGCTCGACCGCACCCAGACGTTGAAGCTGGTGATCGTACCTCAGGCGATGCGCGTTCTGTTGCCACCGCTAACCAACCAGTACCTGCACCTCGTCAAGGCGTCCTCGCTGGCTTCCGTCATCGGCTATCCCGATCTCGTCAACGTCTTCGTCGGAACCAGCCTAAATCAGACCGGCCGCGCGATCGAGATCATGGCGATGACGATGGCGGTCTATCTGGTGCTGAGCCTCGCCATCACCGGATTGAGCAACCTCCAGTCCCGCCGTCTGAGGCTCGTCGAACGATGAGTGCGCTGACGCGTGGGAATCTGATCGGCGAACGGCCGCTACGAACACGCTGGCGCGGGGGCCTCGCCTGGGCGCGCGCCAACCTGTTCGCACGGCCCATCGACCTGATCCTGACGTCGGCCATCGCTGCCGCGGCGCTCGCGCTCGTCTGGACGATCGTGCCCTGGGCGCTGCTCGACGCAGTCTGGGTTGGCGGGAGCCGCGCCGCCTGCCGGCCCGACGCCGCCTGCTGGGCCTTCATCCTCAACCGGGGCGGCCAGTTCCTCTATGGCTTTTATCCCCCGGTCGAGCGCTGGCGCGTCAACGTGGTCTTTCTCGTGTTTGCGATCTCGCTCGTCGTCCTGCTCACCCGGCGAATTCCGGGGAAGAAGGCCGTCTGTGGATTCCTGATCCTGGTCTTTCCTGTGCTCGCTCATGGCTTGCTGCGTGGCGGCGTCGCGGGGTTGCCGCTCGTGACGACCGACAAGTGGGGCGGGCTCTCGCTCACGCTCCTTCTGGGCGTCGCCGGGATCGTCGCATCCTTTCCGGTGGCGATCGTCCTGGCGCTGGGACGGCAGAGCGATATGCCGATCCTGCGCTGGGCCAGCATTGGCTACATCGAGATCTGCCGCGGGTTGCCGCTCATCGCCGTTCTGTTCATGGCCCGCATCCTGCTACCCTACGCATTTCCGGTCGGCACGGAGTTCGATCCCCTCGCTCTGGCCGTCGTCGGCATCATCCTGTTCGAGAGCGCCTATCTCGCCGAAGTGTTCCGTGGCGGTTTCCAGGCGATTCCCAAGGCCCAGGCCGAGGCCGCCGCCGCGATCGGGTTCGGCTACTGGCGAACCGCAATCTACGTCACGCTGCCCCAGATGCTGCGCGTCGTTGTTCCCGGAGTCGTCAACAACGCTATCGCCCTGTTGAAGAACACCACTCTCGTGGTCATCCTGGGGCTCTTCGATCTGCTGAACATCGTCGCCGCCGGTGCCGCCGACCCGGATTGGCTCGGGCTCCATACCGAGGGCTACGCTTTCGTCGGGCTGGTTTTCTGGGTTCTCTGTTTCAGCATGTCCCGCTTCAGCCAGAGCCTCGAACGCGAACTGACGGCGGCGGAACGATCATGAGCGCATCGACGCGCCGACCGCTTCTCGAGATCTCGGGCCTCAACAAGTGGTTCGGCGTCATGCACGCGCTGCGCGACATCGACCTCAGCGTAGGCGCGGGAGAACGTATCGTGGTCTGCGGCCCGTCCGGCTCGGGCAAATCGACCATGGTCCGTTGCGTCAACGCTCTGGAGCGCTTCCAGCAGGGGCAGATCAAACTTGATGGGGAAGCAATCGACGCAGATTGCGACAGTGTCTTCCTGGTCCGGCGCGCCATCGGCATGGTCTTCCAGTCCTTCAATCTGTTCCCGCATCTGTCGGTCCTCGACAACGTCACGCTGGGTCCGCGCAAACTCCTGCGGATATCGCGGCCGGAGGCGGAGAGCGCAGCGATGGACCTGCTGTCCCGGGTTCGGATAGCGGATCAGGCGCGGAAACTTCCCTCGCAGCTCTCAGGCGGGCAGCAGCAGCGAGCCGCGATCGCGCGGGCGCTGGCGATGAACCCCAAACTCATGCTCTTCGACGAACCCACCTCCGCCCTCGATCCGGAGACGGTCAAAGAGGTCCTCGACGTGATGATGGGCCTCGCGGAGAGTGGAATGACCATGATCTGCGTCACGCACGAGATGGGCTTCGCGCGCGCCGTCGCCGACCGCATCGTCTTCATGAACGACGGCACGATCGTCGAGTCGCTGCCGCCCGCCGCCTTCTTCGAGGGGGCCTGTTGTACGCGGGCGAGGCAGTTCATTTCGCATATCTGCCACTGAGCCTCCGGATCGGCCTTTACCGACACGAACCGCCCGCCCGCCGATCCACGCCTAAAGGCGAACGGTCCGTAGCCTGACTGCGTTTGCGATCACGCTGACGGACGAAAGGGCCATGGCCGCCGCCGCGATGATCGGCGAGAGCAGGGTCCCGAAGATCGGATAGAGCACGCCCGCCGCGATCGGGATGCCTGCGACGTTATACACGAAGGCGAAGAACAGGTTCTGGCGGATGTTGCTCATCGTCGCCTGCGATAGCCGTCGTGCGCGCACGATCCCGTTCAGGTCACCCTTGAGCAGCGTCAGACTAGCGCTTTCGATCGCGACATCGGTTCCCGATCCCATGGCGATCCCGACGTCGGCCGCGGCGAGCGCCGGCGCGTCGTTGACGCCATCGCCCGCCATGGCGCCGACCCGTCCCTCACGCTTGAGCTTCTCGACGACGACGCTCTTCTGCTCGGGCAGGACATCGGCTTCGATTTCGCCGATACCGAGCCGACGCGCCACGGCTTCCGCCGTCGTCCGGTTATCGCCGGTCAGCATGACGACCCGGATGCCTGCCTCTTTCAGCGCGGCAAGGGCCGAAGCCGTCGTTGTCTTCACCGGGTCGGCGATGGCGATCGCGCCCGCGGCGCACCCGTCGATGCCGATGAAGATCGCGGTCGCGCCGTCACGCCGCAGGTCGTCGGCGGCCTTCGCGAGGGGCGCGACGTCGACGCCATGCTCGGCCATGAACGCGGCGTTGCCGAGCACCACTTTGCGGCCGTCGACCGTGCCCAACGCACCTTTTCCAGTCGGAGAGTCGAATGCCGTGACCGCGGATGTCTCGATATGCCGGGTAATGGCCGCCGCCACGATGGCGACTGCGAGCGGATGTTCGCTGGCCCTCTCGACGCTGGCAGCGAGCCGGAGGATTTCCGTCTCTTCGACGCCTTCCGAGGCGACGATCTCGGTAACCGCGGGCTTGCCTTCCGTGAGCGTGCCCGTCTTGTCGACCACGAGGGTGTCGACCTTCTCCATGCGCTCGAGCGCTTCGGCGTTCTTGATCAGGACACCGACCTCTGCGCCGCGTCCGACGCCGACCATGATGGACATCGGCGTCGCCAGCCCCAGCGCACAGGGGCAGGCGATGATCAGCACCGAGACGGCCGCCACCAGTCCGAAAGCCAATCTTGGCTCGGGTCCCCAGATCGCCCAGGCGCCGAAGGCAAGCAATGCCATCGCGATGACGACGGGAACGAAATAGCCCGCGACCTGATCGGCAAGGCGTTGGATCGGGGCGCGGCTGCGCTGCGCCTTGGCAACGAGCTGGACGATCTGCGCCAGCATGCTGTCACGGCCGAGGCGCCTCGCCTCGATGATCAGGCTGCCCGACTGGTTGATGGTGCCGCCGATGACCGGGTCCCCGACGGTTTTCGTGGTCGGCATCGACTCGCCGGTGACCATCGATTCATCGATGGAGCTTCGTCCTTCCAAGACATCGCCATCGACCGGGATTTTTTCGCCCGGACGGACACGCAGGCGGCTTCCGACCGTGACGGCATCGAGCTTGACCTCCTCCTCGTTCCCATCGGCGAGAATGCGACGCGCTGTCTTCGGCGCGAGGTCGAGCAGGGCACGGATGGCGCCGCTGGTGCTCTCACGGGCCCGCAGTTCCAGGACCTGACCGAGCAGGACGAGGACGGTGATGACTGCAGCGGCCTCGAAATAGACCGCGACGGAACCGTCCATGCTCCTGAACGCCGGCGGGAAGATCGCCGGGGCAAGCGTGGCGACCACGCTGTAGATCCAGGCCACGCCCGTGCCCATGGCAATCAGGTTGAACATGTTGAGGTTCCGGGTCAGGAGCGACTGCCATCCACGCTCGAAGAACGGCCACCCCGCCCAGAGCACGACCGGCGTCGCCAGGGCGAGCTGAATCCAGTTGGACAGGCTGCGGGGGATCAGGTGATCGAGCCCGGTCAGGTGCCCGCCCATCTCGATTGCCAAGACCGGCGCCGCTGCAAGCAGTCCGAACCAGAACCAGCGCGTCATGTCGATGAGTTCGGCGTTGGGCTTGGCCTCTGCGCTGACGACGACCGGCTCGAGCGCCATGCCGCAGATCGGGCATGAACCGGGGCCGACCTGCCGGATCTGGGGATGCATCGGGCAGGTGTAAATGTCGCCCGTCGAGGCTGGTCTGGTTGCCTCGGCTGCTGCCGTCGCGACGTATTTCAGGGGTTCCGCGACGAATGTCACCCGGCAGCCCGAAGAGCAGAAGTGGTAAAGCTCACCCCTGAACTCGGTGTGATGGGGCGTCGTCGCCGAATCGACGGACATGCCGCATACCGGGTCCGTCACGTCGTGCGATGGATTTGCGCTTGCGAGGTCATGGGCCTGGCTCTTCGCCGTGGCATCTTGCGTGCGCCCCGACGAGGACGTCGGTTTCGGTTCCGGGGAAACGACGTGGTCGGCACTCATTCCGGGCCTCATTCTGTTTGTCCGGCTCGTGAGCCGAAAGGACGGACCTGTGCTGACAAGCGGTCAGATCATGCGACGATCAGCCGGCAGAGTGCCGTTCAGGGTCTGCGATGCGGAATTTCCGCTCGTCTTAGCGCGCATCGCCAGCCGCATGGCCAGCGTCGGTACGACGAGCCATTGCAGCATGGGCGACAGGCCAAGCTGGAGCCCGAACAGGTCGAGGATCGGCATCCATTCGGAATAGGACCATGACCTCCGGACGACGGTGTTGAGCCATTCGCTGAAGCCGGTATAGGCGAGGCTGACCATCAGCGTCACGGCGGCGGTCGGCCAGAAGCGACGAGCCGGCCAGTCCGGATGGGCGACCAGCACGAGCGCGACGACGATGGCCAGGGTGGCGATGACGACATCGCCGGCGGTGCAGTGGGCAATCGCGATGACCTGCGCCCGTGCGGTTCCGGTGGACCAGATCGCATAGAGCGGAAACTGCGCGATTTCCCAAACGAGATGGCCGATCGCGCTGGCGGCGAGATAGCGCCGGAGACATGAGTGCCAGCTTGGCATGGCCCATCGTCTTTTCTGGCCGAGGGTTCGGCCGTGGACGCAATGGACCGGTTTCCATCAAGGCCCGACGGGCAGAACCCCTCGATTAACGAAATCCTGCCGGTGCAGCTCGGAACGATCGCGTTGCCAGCGAACTCGGTCGCAGGGTTACTTCCCCTTCGACTTCAACCATATGTCGATCATCGCGATTTCCTTTTCCTGGGCTGCGACGATCTCCGTCGCCAGATTTTTGGCGTCGGCATCGTTTCCGTTCGCGAGCTCGATCTTGGCCATGTCGATCGCGGCCTGATGATGGCCCCTCATCTGCTTCACGAAGTCGACGTCGGCATTGCCGGTATAGGCCGGCATCCCGCCCATCATCGTCAGCATCGACTGCTTGTATCCTTTGGTCGCCGCGGAATCGGATGCCATCGGCATCATCATCCTCATGTGGGCGGCGGAGTCCGTCGGCGGCGGGGTTGCCGATTGCTGCGCGAAAGCCGCAGAGATGGCGAGGGCGGATGACAGGCCGAAAAGGGCGAGGCGGTTCATGACGATGTCCTTCTGTCTGGTTGAGGCTGAAGTGCGCTCAGAGCGGCAACACGAGCCGTGTGGCAACTGGCGCCGGGGCGGCTAGGCCGCCATTTTCCGGCAGCTTTCCGCGCAGGCTCGGCAGGCTCTGACGCACGGTTCCATGTTGCCCAGGCGTTCGCACTCCGCGGCGCAGTCGGAGCAGATGTCGGCGCACTCCGCGCAGAGATGCTTGTGATGGGGTGAACCGATCAGCATCACATGCGCGGTGGCGCGGCATGTTTCGGAACAGGCGAGCATCAGCTTGATGTGGTCGGGGCGGGCGTGCTCGCCACCAAGCTCGAGACAGTGCCCGGTGCTCATTTCGAGACACGACTGGTAACACTCGAGGCAGGCATCGATGCAGGCCTGCAGTTCAGGACCGGTATGGTGCATGGCGTCGTCTCCCGTCACGGGCGGCCTCACCGCCCATACAGAAGACGCGGTGCGATACGGACCGTTCCGCCCGTTACACAATGTAACGAACCTGTCCGATGAGCCGTCCGGCTCAGTGGCTCGCGAAGGTCCGCGGCGAGCCGTCCAGCGCGATCAGAAGGGTCTCGAACCTCTCGGCCGCGACGCCGGCGACTTCCATTCCGGGCGAGCCGACGGGCATTCCCGGGACTGCGAGGCCGCGAGCCTTCGGCCGTTCGGCCAGCAAGCGGCGGATGTCGGCCGCCGGCACGTGACCCTCGACG
>CAZVMY010000061.1:7728-10258 GCA_964628955.1 uncultured Methylocystis sp. | reverse complement strand
CGCCGTGCCGCTCTGGGGAGCCACGCCCCGGCCGACGGCCGAACATCTCGACGACCTGCTGGTCTTCGCCGCACTCGGCGTGGTCCTGGGCGGGCGGCTCGCCTATGTCGTCTTCTACAACCCGGCCTATTTCGCCAGCCAGCCGCTCGAGATCGTGCAGATCTGGAAGGGCGGCATGTCCTTCCACGGCGGTCTCGCGGGAGCCGCGATCGCCACATGGCTCTTCTCCCGCCGCGCGGGCCTCGCGCCGCTCGCGATCCTGGACCTGTGCGCCGTCGTCGCGCCGCTCGGGATCGGCCTCGGGCGGCTTGCGAACTTCGTCAACGGCGAGCTCTGGGGCCGGGTCAGCTCCGTTCCCTGGGCCATTGTCTTCCCGACCGGAGGACCGCTGCCACGTCATCCGAGCCAGCTCTACGAGGCGGCCGCCGAGGGGCTTCTCTTGTTCCTGCTGATGCTCGTCGCCGTGCGCCTCGTCGGATTTCGCCGCCCGGGACTGCTCTGCGGCCTGTTCGGCATCGGCTATGCCGTGGCCCGGATCGGCTGCGAGGTGTTCCGCGAGCCGGACGCGCAGCTCGGGTTCCTCTTCGGCGGCTGGGCGACGATGGGCATGCTGCTTTCTCTCCCGATGTTCGGGCTCGGCATTCTGCTGGTCGTGCGGGCGCGGTCCGCCGCGCATTCCGCAGCGACGGCGTGATCCCGACAGACCTCGGCAGCCTGATCAGGGCCGCGATCGAGACCGATGGACCGATCACGGTGGAGCGCTTCATGGCGCTGGCCCTCGCCGATCCCGTCCATGGCTATTACATGCGCCGCGATCCGTTCGGCCGCTCCGGCGATTTCGTCACCGCCCCGGAGATCAGCCAGATGTTCGGCGAGCTGGTCGGGCTCTGGCTGGCGGCCACGTGGCAGGCCGCGGGTTCGCCGTCCGAAGCGCTGCTCGTCGAGCTGGGACCGGGTCGCGGGACACTCATGGCCGATCTGCTTCGCGCCACCCGAGTCGTGCCGGCCTTTCGCGCCGCCGTGCGGCTGCATCTCGTCGAGACCAGCCCGGCGCTAGGCGAACGGCAGGCGGAGACGCTTCGCGCGTCCGGCGTCACCCCGGTCTGGCACGGACGAGTCGAGGACGTACCCGGCGGGGCGCCGCTCTTCCTGATCGCCAACGAGTTCTTCGACGCGCTGCCGATCCGGCAGTTCGTGGCCAACGAAGGCCGGTGGCGGGAGCGGCTCGTCGGACTGGACCCGCTCGGACGGCTGACCTTCGGCGTGGCGGCCGAAAGCGCGCCCGGATCGCCGCCGGCAGCCGGCGTTCCCGACGGCGCGTTCCGCGAGGTGAGCGTCGCAGGCTCCGCGACAATGCGCCATCTCGCCCGGCGCATCCGCGACGACGGTGGTGCGCTGCTCGTCATCGATTACGGGCATGTCCGGTCGGGGCTCGGCGATACGCTGCAAGCGGTGCGCGACCACCGCTTCGTCGACCCGCTGGCCGAGCCGGGTCTGGCCGATCTCACGACCCATGTGGATTTCGCGGCTCTCGCCGCTGCCGCCCGGAGCGCGGGCGCGATCGCTCACGGCCCGCTGACCCAGGCCGGTTTCCTGCATCGGCTGGGGCTTGCCGCGCGGGCGGCCCGGCTCGACGCCTCGGGCGGTCGGGACGGCACGGACCAGGCCGCGGCTGCGGCCGCGCGGCTGACGGACGTCTCGCCCAGGGGGATGGGCCGGCTGTTTAAGGTGCTCGCGATCACCCGCGACGAGAGCCCGCCGCCGGCGTTCGACAATCCCGATCCCGCCTTGTAGACCGGCCGCATGTTGTCCGACCCGGATCGGCCCGAATCGCTCGCGTCGCCTTTGCTCGCCGGTCTTTCAGGCGTCAGCCACGCCTTCTTCACGCGGAGGGGAGGCGTTTCGGCCGGCTTGTATGCGTCGCTCAACGGCGGCCTCGGATCTGCGGACGAGCGGGCGCATGTCGTCGAGAACCGCGCGCGGATGGCGGCGTGGTTCGGCCTGCAGCCCGACCGGCTGATCGGCGTCTGGCAGGTGCATTCGCCCACGGCCGTCGCCGTCCAGGGCGTGTGGCCGGGCGCGGAGCGGCCGCAGGCGGACGCCATGGTGACGGCGACGCCGGGCCTCGCGCTCGGGATATCGACGGCGGATTGCGGGCCTCTGCTGTTCGCCGATCCGATCGCGCGGGTCATCGGCGCGGCTCACGCCGGCTGGAAGGGCGCGTTCTCCGGGGTGATCGAGGCGACGCTCGACCGGATGGTGGAGCACGGCGCGCGGCCGTCCGCGATCCGGGTCGTGATCGGACCGATGCTGAGCCAGGCCAGTTACGAGGTCGGCCCCGAATTCGTCGCCCGCTTCGTGGGCGCCGATCCCGATACCGCGGACCTGTTCGCACCCTCGCAGAAGGCCGGTCATGCGATGTTCGACCTGCCGCGCTACGTCCGGCGTCGGCTTTCGGTGGCCGGAATCGTCCATGTCCACGATCTGGCGCTATGCACCTATGCCGACGAGGCTCGGTTCTTCAGCTATC
>CAZVMY010000061.1:5128-7718 GCA_964628955.1 uncultured Methylocystis sp. | reverse complement strand
GGCGACCCACCGTGGCGAGGCGGATTATGGCCGGCTGATCGCGGCGATTGCGCTGACCTGACGGTCATTCCACGATATCCGGGGTCCGCCAGCCGAGGTGCTGACCGCCGTCCACCGCGATCATCTGGCCGGTGACGCTGCGGGCGCGGGCCAGCCACAGCACCGCGTCGGCGATCTCATCCGGCGTGCCGCCGTGGCCGAGCGGAACCCCGGCCGATTCATGGGCGAAGCCGTCGATCCCGTCATGAACGCTGGGCGCGGTCGGTCCGGGACCGACGGCGTTCACCCTGATGCGCGGCGCGAGCGACTGGGCCATTGTCCGGGTCGCGGTCCAAAGCGCCGCTTTCGTCAGCGTGTAAGAATAGAACTGCGGCGTCAGCTTCCAGACCCGCTGGTCGACGATGTTGACGATCGACGGATCGGTGCCGTCGATCTGGGCCGCGAAATCCCGGGCCAGCACCGACGGTGCTCGCAGGTTGACCGAGAACTGCCGGTTCCAGCGCGCGACGTCGATGGTCTCGAGCCGATCCTCCTCGAAGACGGAGGCGTTGTTCACGAGCAGCGACAGCGGACCCAGGGCATGGGTCGCCTCCGGCACGATCGAGGCGACCGCGAGCGGGTCGGCGAGGTCGGCGACGACGACCACCGTGCGGCCGCCGCGTGACCGGATCGCCGCGGCCAGCGCTTCGGCGTCCGTTCGAGATGCGTTGCAGTGGATCGCGACCGCGTAGCCGCTGTCGGCGAGACGTTCGACGATGGCGCGCCCGATCCGCCGTGCACCTCCGGTCACGAGCGCGGTCGGAAGGTCAGTTCTGGTCATTGCTCGGGATTTCCTTCTCGTCGCGCGCATCGCGGCGGCGGCGCTCCACGTCCTTGGCGACGCGCAGCCAGCGATAGAACGCGAAGTTCATCGCGGTCATGAAACCGTAGACGCCTCGCACGACGTGACGGCGGAACAGGTACGCCTTGATGAACGCGGCCGGGAACTCGACGAACAACCGCCAGGTCGGCACCGCCTCGCCACGCCCGGCAAGGTCCGCCACCTGCTCGTCGGTGTAGCGGTTCAGCTTGTCGATCTGGTCGCCGATCGATCGGATCGAGAAGTGGTGGATCGTGCCGGCGAGCGTGCCGACGCGGGCGCCGGGCAGCAGATCGACCCGGTCGTGCACCGGAGATGCCGAGTATCGGCCTCTGGCGCGGGCGTAGAGGCGGACCGGCACCAGCGCATAGGCCAGCGGATGCGGCGCACCCTCGCCGGGGAACACCTCCGCGATCCTGACGCGGTAGGCGTCGAGCGCCGGCGCGCCGGTTGCGAAAAGGGTACGGATCTCCGCGGCGAGCGTCTCCGGCACGACCTCGTCGGCGTCAAGATTGAGCAGCCATTCGTGCCGGCATTGGTCTTCGGCGAAGCGCTTCTGCGGGCCGTAGCCCTGCCAGGGCCGGTGGAACACGCGGGCGCCACTGGCCGTCGCGAGGCTCGCCGTGCCGTCGGTCGAGCCCGAGTCGACGACCACGATGTCGTCGGTCAGCGCACGGATCGCGTCGAGCGTTCGGGGCAGGCGGTCGGCCTCGTTCAGCGTGATGATGAACACCGAAACAGGCACCGTCGCCGATCCGGCATGGCCGGTCCCGAGGGCCGCGCCGGGCTGGTCCTCCGCCATCGAGGCAGGTGGCAGGACCATGGCGTGTGAAAGCTCAGATGGCATCGAAGCGGATGGGATGGCCTCCAGCGGCCGTGTTGATGGAACGTTTAGCCTGTCCGCGCCACGTTTCCCATATTGGAGCGGGCCGGCCAACTCCCGCCACCCGTGAGCCACATTTCCGCCTTGCCCGGCAATTGTCGTGTGGTGGCGTGGTTACAGCGTTTTCCTGCGGATGGAACTACAACCTCGCGAGGGTGTTTCCTTCCGCTGCCCGCATGCGGGGCGTCTTGGATCAGGAGTTTGGTCATGAATAAGTTCGTTCTTGCAGGCGTCTCGGCGGCTGCCGTCCTTGCCGGTGCTTATGCTCCGGCGATGGCCGCGGACCTGCCGCGCAAGTCTGCGCCGCCGGCCTTCGTGGCCGCGCCGGTCTTTACCTGGACCGGGTTCTACGCCGGTATCAACCTCGGTTACGGCTTCAACGACAATCGCTCGCGCGTCGTCGGCAATCCGGCCTTCACGGGCACGTTCGTGACGCCTGGCTTCATTCCTGGCAGCGCGGATACCGGCGCTGACGGCTTCGTCGGTGGCGGGCAGATCGGTTACAACTATCAGTTCAACCAGTTCGTCCTCGGTCTCGAGGCCGATATCCAGTACACGGACCTGACTCGCTCACGGACCTTCGTTTCCGCCGGGCTCGGGGGTACCACGACGTCGCTGCGCGAGGAACTCGGTTATCTCGGCACCGTCCGCGCCCGCATCGGCTTCGTGCCGGTCGATCGCTGGCTCGTTTATGCTACCGGTGGTCTCGCTTACGGCGACGTCTCGTCGCGCGGAACGGTGTCGACCCCGGCCCTGCTGTTCAGCGGCAGCCGTTCCGAAACCGAGATCGGATATGCCGTCGGCGGTGGTGTCGAATACGCGATCACCGACAACCTGACGGTCAAGGG
>CAZVMY010000061.1:0-5118 GCA_964628955.1 uncultured Methylocystis sp. | reverse complement strand
GGCGAGTATCTCTATTACGATCTCGGCAGCCGCAACTACAATCTTGCGCCCCTCAACGCCGCGTCGGTCGCCACGGGTGCAGTGGGTGTCGTTCGGTCCGAATCGTCAGGGTCGGTCGTCCGCGCCGGCCTGAACTACAAGTTCTGACGCCGATCATTCCTGATCCGATCGGTGCGAAGGCCCGGGAGTTCATCCCGGGCCTTTTGCCGTCGGGTCGATCGCCGTTCCTCGCAACCTCGCGTCAGGGCGTGACGCGGGTCGTCGCGAATGCCGGTACGTGCGCCTCGAAGCCGTCCAGCCAGCTGACCAGCGCGGGATGGTCGGTCCGCCAAGCGCCACCGAACCTGAGATCGAGATAGCCGAGCGCGCAGGCGAGGGCGATCTGTGCGACGTTCGGTATGTCCGACAGCTTCGGAGGCCTCGCCTCGAAGCTCGCAAGGCCACGCTCGACCTTGCCGGCCTGGTGGTCCAGCCATTTCGTGACGCGCTTCTCGGGGTCGCGAAAGCGAAGCTCGTAAACCTGAAGCAGCGCCGCCTCCATGATGCCGTCGCAGAGCGCGTGGCTGGTGAGGACGTCGAAGCGTGCCGCAGGATCGGCCGGAATGATCCGGCCGCCACCGGCCAGGTGGTCGAGATACTCGACGATCACGCGTGAATCGAACAGCACGCGGCCGTCCTCCAGCACCAGCGCCGGGATCTTGCCGAGCGGGTTCTCGCCGCGAAGCGGGTCCGCCGGGTCGTTCGTGTCGGCCTGGGCGACGTGAATCCGGTCGCTCAGACCGAGCACCGACGCGGCAATCTTCACCTTCCGCCCGAACGGGGACGGAGCACTGGACTTCAGGATCATCTTGGTAAGCCTCCGGCAGGCGCATTTCGCGACCGGCTGGAGCCTACATCAGGATGAGCCGAACCCTACATCAAGATGAGATTGACCGCTTTGGGGCCCTTGCCCTTCTTGTCCGGCTCGACCTCGAAGGCAATGCGCTGGCCTTCGTTCAGCGAGCCAAGTCCGGCTCGCTCGACGGCAGTGACGTGAACGAAGATGTCCCGTCCGCCATCATCGGGTTTGATGAACCCATAACCCTTCTCGGCATTGAAGAACTTGACACTTCCCTGATTTGCCATGCGGCCGCCCTCGTGCTTCCCACAGACACGGTGTCTTGTGTGATCGAGGAACGTCACTGTACTCGACAAACCGAGCGACAGACGGGCGGCGATGGAACCAGTCCATGCCCGTCAGCCCCACGAACACCCGGAATGTTTCCGGCACGTTTGCAAAAATGGCAAGTCTCAAAGTGATCTATCGGGCGCCGTTGGCTCCGGCACCAGCCAATCGGCCCGCCAGTTCACGCTGGCTTGACGCGAGAGGATGCGGCAGAGGACCGGCAGCATGATCTCCGCCTCGGACTTGAGGGTCCAAGGCGGGTTCACGACGATCAGGCCGCAGCCCGCGAGGCGTTCTTCCATCGCGCCGGGATCGACGACGAGCTCCAGCCGGAGCGTTTTGGGGATCGCAGCCTCGCGAAGGGCATCGGCGAACCGTCGCACCGCCGCGGCGTCCTTGATCGGGTACCACAAGGCGAAGATGCCGCCCGTCCATTTGGCGGCGGCGATCCGAAGCCCATCGACCAGCCGGTCGTACTCGCCGGGCGCCTCGAATGGTGGATCGACCAGCACCAGCCCCCGGCGTTCGGCAGGTGGGACATAGGCCTTCCAGGCCAGCCATCCGTCGATCTGCACGGTCGCAATGCGCCGATCCCGCGCGTGCTGGCGATGCAGCGCCGCATGGTCTTCCGGATGCAGTTCGACGAGCGTCAGCCGGTCCTGCGGACGGGCCAGACGTGCCGCGATCTCCGGTGAGCCAGGGTACAACCGGTTCTCCGACCCCGCGACCGCCGCGACGATGCGCAGATACGGCTCGAGCAACAAGGCGGCGTCGGCGGGCAGGTTCGCCTTGCGCAGGCGGCGGATGCCGGCGTCCGCTTCACGCGTCCGGGCGCCTGGACCGCTCTCTAGATCGTAGAGGCCCGCGCCCGCATGGGTGTCGAGATAGCGATACGCCGAGTCCTTCGCCCGAAGATGCATCAGGATGCGGACCAGCAGTGCGTGCTTGAATACGTCGGCGAAGTTGCCGGCGTGGAAGGCGTGCCGGTAGTTCATGACGCGGTGCCCGGCTCAACGGACCGGTGGCACGTCGATCTCGCGTGTGCGGCAGCCGGCACGGTCGAGTTCGGGGCAGGTCCTGAAGCCTTTCAGGTCCTTCGTCAGGCAGATCCGCACTTCACTCAGCGTGTTGCGTCGGCACGAGACAGCCATCATGTCGTTGCGCAATCCGGAATTGACGGCGACGAACGCCCGCTCGAGATCGATCGGCGCCCAGGTCTGTGGGCGATCGGGTCCGTCGAAGGCTGCGGGGATGGTCACCAGTTCTCTCGCCTTGCGTGCCGCCTCGAAGTAATCGGACGGGCTCAGCCCCGAGCAGGTGCCGTGCTTGCGCCACTGATGGCGCGCGAGGCCTTCCTCGGGAAAGACCGCCTTTGCGCGCTCGACGGCGGCGCGCGACGGATTGCGATCGGCCGGCCCGCATTCCGAGGGGAAACCCTGTTCGAACTGCGGCCAGAGGCCGTGGATCACGAAGCCCTGACGCGTGCCCGCCCGGCATTGCTCGCGGTTCTTCTGGTCGCCTTCAAGCTGGCAGAAGCCCGACGACCAGCTCAGCGCCAGCACGTAGAAATCGAAGGTTCCCGGCGCTCCGCCGCGGGTTTCGCGCTGCGCGATGGCCGTGCCGGCGATCAGCAGCGTGGCGAGACCGGCGAGGAGAGCGGCTGCCCGCGCGAGCAGCGCGCTCAGGGCTGCACCATCTTGCAGTCCGGATTGTTGGTCCAGGAGCGGTCGAGCCCGACGATGCACCATTCGAGCATGTAGGACCCGGGCGTCGGGAACACGGCTCGCAGCGGCCCGAACGAGCCCTGCCAGCCGCTGATGCCGCCGTCCTCGACGAGGACAAAATAGATGGCGTGATGCTTGCCGTTGTTCAGCGTCGCGCGGGCGGCGCAGTAGCGTCGCGGGATGAGATCGCGCCCGTTCGGGCGGAAGGCCGTTTCGCGGATGCGGTCGATGCCCGCGATCTTCAGGCTGGAACCCCAGTAGGGCTCTTCCCGATCGTCGAAGCGGCCGATCAGTTTCGAGATCACCGAAGGGTCGGCACATTGCAGCAGTTCGGCGTCGTACGGATAAGGGCCGACCTCGGCGGGGATTTCCTCGCGCGCGCCGACACCCGAAAGGGTCAGCACGCTCAGGGCGGCGGCAAGGATGGTGCGCTTCATCGGCCCCTCTGATCGCGAATATCGCTGGACCATGCCGTTCCGCGCCGGCCGAATCAAGCGCGCCCGCGCAACACCGCGCGATGGAATGGGTGGCGGCCCGGCATCGTCAAAGGCTCGCCGCCGCACGCGCCGCCTGATCGTAATGCCCGGAGAGCACCCGCATCTTCTCGGCGACCTGCGACAGCAGCGTCTCGTCGATGCCGATCGCCCGGATCGACTGGACCAGCAGTGCCTCGCGGATCTCGCGGTAACGCAGGCATGCCTCGCGGCCGGCCGCCGTGACCGAGACGATCTTCTCCTTGCCGGCGCGACCGCTCTTCACGAGCTTCGCGCGTTCCAGCTTCTTGAGCGCGTAGGCGACGGTGTGCGTATCCTCGATGTTCAGCACGAGGCAGATGTCGGCCAGCCGTTTGGGCTTGTCCCTGTGGTTCACGTTGTGCAGCACGAGCACGTCGAGCGGCGACAGGTCGGGCACGCCGGCGGCCGCGATGCAGCGCACCATCCAGCGGTTGAAGGCATGGCTGGTCATGATCATGCCGAACTCGAACTCCGACAGCGCGGGCAGGGCGCCGGAGGCGAGATGGCCAGACGAGACGATCGGCCCGAAGGGCTGCTTGGCCGGCGTGTCGCTCATGCTGTCCATCCGAATCGGTCGTCGCGGCTGGACACTACCCCAACGCCCTGTCCTCCCGCGCCGGGCACGGGAGGAGAGGGCTGGAGGTCAGCCCTTCAGGTTGGCCGCGTCGACGGCGCGACGCGCCATGACCCCGACGAGATGGGCGCGGTACTCGGCGGAGGCATGGATGTCGCTGTTCATGTTCGCGGCATCGGCCCTGAGACCCGCGAGCGACTTGGCGTTGAATCGTGCTTTCAGCGCGGTTTCGGCGACCGTCCAGCGGAAGACGCCGGACGCACCGGCGCCGGTGACGGCGACGCGGATCTCGCCGCCCCGCTTCGCGACCGCCACCCCGACCATCGCATAGCGCGACGCCGGATTGGCGAACTTGGCATAGGCGAACTTCGGCGCCACCGGGAATGCGATCTTCGTGATGATCTCGCCCTCATCAAGCACGGTCGAGAACATGCCGTCGAAGAAGGCATCGGCCGCGATCTTGCGCTTGTTGGTGACGATCGTGGCGCCGAGGGCGAGCACGGCGGCCGGATAATCGGCCGACGGATCGTTGTTGGCGACCGAACCGCCGAGCGTGCCGCGGTTTCTCACGTGCGGATCGCCGATGCCGCCGGCGAGCGCGGCGAGGCCCGGCAGGGCGCCCTGCACCACGGCGCTCGTCGCCACGTCGGCGTGGCAGGTCATGGCGCCGATGGTCAGCGTCTTGCCGGTGAGGGTGATGCCCTTCAGTTCCTCGACCTTGCCCAGGTCGATCAGGTTCGCGGGGCTGGCGAGGCGCTGCTTCAGCGTCGGCAGCAGGGTGTGGCCACCGGCCAGCAGCTTGGCATCCTCGGCCTTGGCGACGAGTCCGACCGCCTGGCGGAGGGTTTCGGGACGATGATAGGCGAAAGCGTACATGTGACGTCCCCTTACTCTGCGGCCAGTTTGGACATGGAGCGCTGGGCGGCTTTCCAAACCGCCTGCGGCGTCGCTGGCATCCGGATATCCTCGTGGCCGAGCGCATCCGTGATGGCGTTGATCAGCGCGGGAGGCGCGGCGATCGCGCCCGCCTCGCCGCAGCCCTTGATGCCCAGCGGGTTGGAGGGGCACGGCGTCACGGTCGTGTCGACCTTGAACGACGGCAGGTCGTCGGCGCGGGGCCTGCAATAGTCCATGAAGCTC
>CAZVMY010000060.1:6726-10330 GCA_964628955.1 uncultured Methylocystis sp. | reverse complement strand
GTTGTCGCGCAGGTAGTCGAAGCCGAACTCGTTGTTGGTGCCGTAGGTGATGTCGCAGGCATAGGCGGCGCGCCGATCCTCGTCGTCGACGCCGTGGACGATGACGCCGACGCTCATCCCGAGGAAGCCGTAGATCCGGCCCATCCATTCCGCGTCGCGCCGGGCGAGATAATCGTTCACGGTCACGACGTGCACGCCCTTGCCCGAGAGCGCGTTCAGATAGACCGGACAGGTCGCGACCAGCGTCTTGCCCTCGCCGGTCTTCATCTCGGCGATGCCGCGCTCGTGCAAAACCATGCCGCCGATGAGCTGAACGTCGAAGTGGCGCTGCCCGAGCACGCGTTTCGCCGCCTCCCGCACGGTGGCGAAGGCCGGCACGAGCAGGTCGTCGAGCGATCGCCCCTCGGCGATCTGCTGGCGGAACGTCACCGTCCGGGCGCATAGCGCCTCATCCGACAGCGCGGCGAGCTCGGATTCCAGCGCGTTGATGCGTTCGACCTGGGGCCGATAGCCTTTCACGCGCCGGTCGTTCGACGAGCCGAACATTTTCTTCGCGAGAGCGCCGAACATGGGAACGGATGACCTTTCGGACCACGGCACGGCTTTCCGGAAGCGGCGCCGGGCAGGAGCGGAAACGGCCGATGCGGCGCGCTTTCGCGCCCGCTGCCCGGCCGGACATAAGAATGCGGCTCCGACCTTGTCAATTGCGAGGAGACGACGAGCCGTCCCGGCGCTCTCTCGTGCGCTCTTGGCGCAACCGGCTTTGGCGGCTATGCCCTGTCGCGGGCGGCGCCAGACACAGGTCTCACGGAGCACACCAATGATCACCCGAGCGTTATTTACCGTCGGCTTCGCGCTGGCACTCGCCCAGTCCGCAATCTCCCCGCTCGCCGCCCAGGGCGCGCCGTCGCCCGACACCGTGGTCGTCCGCGTCGACGGCCAACCGATCACCGAGGCGGATATCGCGGCCGCGCTCGAGGAACTCGGCTCCGGCACCGCGCAGATGGATGACGCGCAGAAGCGCGCCTATGCGCTCGAATATCTGGTCGACCTGAAGATCGTCTCCGGCGCGGGCGACCGGGAGAAACTCGAAGAAAATCCCGAGCTGAAGAAGCGGCTCGAACTCGCACGCCAGCGCGTGATCATGGAGGCGCTGCTCACCCGCGAGGGCCGCAGAGGTGCGACCGAACCGGCGATGCGCGCCTTCTATGACGAAACCGTCAAGGCGCTGAAGCCGGAGCCGGAGGTGCGCGCCCGTCACATTCTCGTCGAGACCGAGGACGCGGCCAAATCGGCGCTCGAGCGCGTTCGCAAGGGCGAGGATTTCGCCGCAGTCGCCACCGAGCTCTCGAAGGATCCGGGGTCTGGCAAGGACGGCGGCGACCTCGGCTATTTCACGAAGGATCGCATGGTGCCGGAATTCGCCGAGGCCGCGTTCAAGCTGGACAAGGGCGGTGTCTCGGAGATCGTGAAGAGCCAGTTCGGCTTCCACGTCATCAAGGTCGAGGACAAGCGCGACCGGCAGCCGCCGCCCTTCGACCAGGTGAAGGAGCAGCTCTCGCGCTACCTCCTGCAGAAGTCCCAGCAGGACTACGTCCTGAAGCTACGCTCGGAAGCCAAGGTCGAGCAGGTCGCACCGACGGAGCCGAAAAAGAACTGACGCGCAGGCATCAGCCCAGTAGTCGAACTAGAGGGAAGCCGTATGGCTGGCAAGAACGTCTCGGTCTCGCCGCTGGCGCCGCCCTCCTATCCCGAGATGCCGCCCGTTCCGGGGGTGCGCTTCGCCACCGCCGCGGCCGGAATCCGCTATAGCGGCCGCACCGACGTGATGCTCGCGCTGCTCGATCCGGGCACCGTCGCCGCCGGCGTGTTCACGCGCTCGAAATGCCCGTCCGCGGCGGTGGATTGGTGCCGCGCGACGCTGGCCCACGGTGGGGCCGCACGGGCGCTCGTAGTGAACTCCGGCAATGCCAATGCCTTCACCGGCATGAAGGGCCGCGCGGCCGTGGCACTCACCGCCGAGATTGCGGCACGCGCGGCCGATTGCCGGCCCGACGAGGTCTTTCTCGCCTCGACCGGCGTCATCGGCGAGCCGCTCGACGCGGCGAAGTTCGACGGCGTGCTCGCGGCATGTGCGGCCCGGGCAGCGCCCGACGGCTGGCGCGGCGCGGCGCGCGCCATCATGACCACCGACACCTTCCCGAAGATCGCGACCCGGAGCGTGGCGATCGACGGCATCCCGGTCACCATCAGCGGTATGGCCAAGGGCGCCGGCATGATCCAGCCGGACATGGCGACCATGCTCTCGTTCGTGTTCACCGACGCCGCGATCGACCGGGCGGCTCTGCAGCCCATACTGTCGGAGGCCGTGGAGGATACGTTCAATTCGGTCACCGTCGACGGGGACACCTCCACGTCCGACACACTCATGCTGTTCGCGACGGGAGCCGCGCTCGGCCGGGGACAGCCACCGATCCTGGGAGAGCATGACCCGCATGCCGCCGCTTTCCGGACCGCCCTTCGGTCGCTGCTTCGCGAACTCGCGCAGTTCGTGGCCCGCGACGGCGAGGGAGCCCGGAAGTTCGTGTCGGTCACGGTCACGGGCGCGGTCGACGCGCGCTCGGCGAAGCGCATCGCGTTCTCTGTCGCCAACTCGCCGCTTGTGAAGACCGCGATCGCCGGCGAGGACGCGAACTGGGGACGCGTGGTGATGGCCGTCGGGAAAGCGGGCGAGCGCGCCGATCGCGACCGGCTGGCGATATCCTTCGGACCCATACGGGTGGCAGTCGACGGCATGCGGGATCCTGCATACAGCGAGGAGGCGACGACCGCCTACATGGCGGGAGCGGAGATCGACGTCACGGTCGATCTGGGCCTCGGCGAGGGTCGTGCCACGGTCTGGACCTGCGATCTCACGAAGGCTTACGTCGAGATCAACGGCGATTACCGCTCCTGAATTCGAGCGTTCGGCCCGTGTTTAGGCAAAGCGCCTCAACTTCCCTTAAGATTTGACCACCATTCTGCGAGTCAGGTCATGACGTTGCTGATCGTCGCCGCCTGCGCCCTCGTCGATACGGATTCCCGTGTCCTGATCGCGCAGCGGCCCGAGGGCAAGTCCATGGCAGGGCTCTGGGAGTTTCCCGGAGGCAAGCTGGAGGCCGGCGAGCGTCCCGAACAGACGCTCGTGCGCGAACTGCGGGAGGAACTGGGAATCGACGTGAAGGAGCCTTGTCTGGCGCCCCTCACGTTCGCGAGCCATGCTTACGAGACCTTTCATCTCCTGATGCCGCTCTACGTGTGTCGTCGTTGGGAGGGGACGGTTTCGGGCCGGGAAGGGCAGCGCCTGAAGTGGGTGCGGCCGGGCGATCTTCGGAATTACCCGATGCCGCCCGCCGACGAACCCCTCGTTCCGATGCTGCGCGACCTGCTCTGAGGCGCGCCGATACCCGCGGTTCTAACCATTCGGCTGCCGAGCCGTGGAAGGATGGAGGATTTGACCATGAAGAGCATGAAAGCCGCGCTCAGGCGTTTCAGTGACGACGAACGTGGCGCGACCGCCGTCGAATACGCGCTGTTGTCGAACACGTCGTCGCCCTTACCGAGC
>CAZVMY010000060.1:0-6716 GCA_964628955.1 uncultured Methylocystis sp. | reverse complement strand
CGTCGAATACGCGCTGATGGGAACATTCATTTTTCTCGTCATCATTGCTGCAGTGCAGGCGCTCGGCAACAATACGGCCGCCATTTTCAACCGTGTCGCCGCCAACATCGTTTAGCGGTCCTGCGCCAACGGCCTCAGCAGTTCCACGGTCGAGGCCGGGATGGCCACCGGCCGCGACGTTTCCCGGTCGACGTAAACGTGCACGAAACGCCCCTGCGCGGCCGCCTGATCCGATCCGTCCCGGAACACGGCCAGCCGATAGGTCACCGACCGGTTTCCCAATCGCTCCACCGTCAGACCGACCTCGATGATGTCCGGGAAGGCCACGCTTTCGAAGAAAACGCACGACGTCTCTGCGACCAGCCCCACGACCGGACTGCGCGCCGGATCGAGTTCGCCGGCCTCGGCCAGCAGCGCGTTCACCGCAGTGTCGAAGAACGCGTAATAGATGACGTTGTTGACGTGTCCGTAGACGTCGTTGTCATGCCAGCGCGTGCTGATCGAACGGAACCGCGCATAATCTGCGCGCGTGGTCCGCAGCGGTCTTGCCGGTGGTCCGGCGCTCACAGCGCGGCCTCGTAGATCGACCGTGCGTCGTCGCGCGTGAGCGGACGCGGGTTGTTCACGAGAAGCCGCGTCTGCTTCACGGCGTCATCCGCCAGCAGGTCGAGGGCGTCCGCCCTGATGCCGACCTCGCGCAACCGGGTCGGCAGACCCAGTTCGCCACACAGGACCGCGAGAGCCTCGACGAAAGCCGCGCCGCGGGCGGAAGGCGGTCGTTCGCCCAGAGCCGGGAACACGTCCACCGCGATCCGGGCATAGACGTCGGCCGCCGCAGCCAGATTGAACCGCAGCACATGGGGCAGCACGAGCGCATTGGAGAGCCCGTGCGGAACATGGAAATGTCCGCCGATTGGATAGGCCAGCGCGTGCACGGCGGCGACGGGGGAGTTGGCGAAGGCCTGGCCGGCCAGCAGCGAGCCGAGCAGCATCGCGCCGCGCGCATCGCGGTCGCTGCCATGGCTCACGGCCCTGCGGATATTGGCGCCGAGCAGCCGCAGCGCTTCGCGCGCCAGCGTCCGCGACAGCGGATTGTTGTTCGGGCTGACGGACGCGTAGGCCTCGATCGCGTGCACCATGGCGTCGATCCCGGTCGCCGCCGTGACCGCCGGCGGCAGTCCGAGCATCAGGTCCGGATCGAGGAGCGCGATGTCCGGCAGCAGGACCGGCGCGACCACTCCCTTCTTCTCGGCGGCGCCGGTTGTCACGATCGCGATCGGCGTTACCTCCGATCCCGTGCCGGCGGTGGTCGGAACGAGCATCAGGGGGAGCCGCGGCCCCTTGGCCAGCGCCACGCCGTAGATCGACGGGAGGCTTTCCCCGGACACGGCGAGAAGCGCCGCGAGTTTCGCGACGTCCATCGGTGAGCCGCCGCCGAACCCGACGACCCCCGTCGCGTCATGGGCGCGGGCGGCCGCGGCGGCCGCAAGAACCGTGGCTTCGGGTGGATCGGCGGGGACGTCGTCGAACACGGCAACCAGAACGCCGGCCGCCGAGAGCGCCTCGATCGCAGGCCGGACGAGACCCAGTCCGACGAGACCGGCGTCCGTCACGAGCAGGACCCGGGGACCGAGCAGTCCGAGCGCGATCTCGCCGATGCGGCCAACGCTGCCGGCGCCCGAAACGATCGACCGGGTCGTCGCAAAAGTGAATGGCTGCATTGTCGACGCGATCTCCGGCCGTCAGGGCTTCTCTCCGGCCGATGTTTCGACCGCGTTGAGCGCTTCGGCAAGCCGCATCCTCGCGGAGCCGGGCCGGAGCGGCTGCTGCTGGCTCGCATGCGGTGCCCAGCCCGCCATCCAGAGCAGGTCGAAGGTCGCGCGCACGCGGCCGTCGATGTCGGCGAACCGCTCTGCGTAGATCGCGGCCGCCCGGAGGAAGAGGGAGCGGCGCGACGGATGGCGGACCCGCTCGATCAGCACGTTGGTCGCCCCCATTGCCCGCAGATCGGCCATGAGCGCGAACATGGTCGGATAACGCACCGTGACGCGGTCGCCATCCACGACCGGGAGCGCGAAACCCGCGCGCTGCAGCAGCGTGCCCAGATCACGCAGGTCCGCGAAGGGCATCACCCGCGGGCTCATCCCGCCCGCGATCTCCGCTTCCGCCGCGGCTAGCGCCTGCCGCAGTTCGATCAACGTCTCACCGCCAGGAAGGCAGGCGAGAAACAGCCCGTCGGGCAGGAGGATGCGACGCATCTGCGCGAGTGCGCCCGGCAGATCGTCCACCTGATGCAGCGCGAAAGCCGACACGACGAGATCGAACCGCTCCGGACCGAACGGCGGCAGATCGGCCTCCGCCAGCAGGTCCACCCCCGGCCCGGCGCTGGCGCTGGCAGCCACGATCCGCGCGGCAGGCATGCTGTGTCGCAGCCGTCGCGCGAGACCGGCGCCCGGCGTCCCCATGTCCAGAACCGAATGGAACGGCCGCAGAACCGCCCCGATGCGATCCTCGACATCGTCCGCGGCGCGCTCGAGCAGGAAGGTCGCCGGTGTCCCGGTCAAGGCGCGCGACATCCGGCGCCGTGCCAATGGCCGGTCGAAGATCGCGGGAGCGGAGGGTGCCTGATCCGACATGACGGTCGCTTGCTGAGCCGGCACGTGCGGCCGTCCAGCATCCAGGTTAGCATCGCCTTCATGACCGGGGCACCCCCAACCACCGATGCGGCGTGGCGCCGGGCCCTCGCGGCCGTGGCCGGAGGGTTCCGCCGGGCTGGGCGCCTCGCGGTCGACGTCGTCTACCCGCCGCAATGCATCGGCTGCGGCGCTGCCACGGCCGATCCGGCGGCGCTCTGCCCGGCGTGCTGGCGCGGACTCGCGTTCATCGCCCGACCCTATTGCGAACGGCTGGGCACACCCTTCGCGATCGATATCGGCGGGCCGCTCCTTTCGCCGGAAGCGATCGCCGATCCGCCGGTCTTCGAACGGGCCCGGGCGGCCGTTCTCTACGACGGGCTCGCCCGCGATCTCGTGCACCGGCTGAAATACGGCGACCGGCTGGACCTTGCGCGGGCCCTCGCCGGCATGATGGCGACGGCCGGTGCGGAGCTGCTCGCCGAAGCCGACGTTCTCGTCCCCGTTCCGCTGCACTGGACGCGATTGTGGTCGCGGCGCTTCAACCAGGCCGCGCTGCTTGCCGACGCGCTCCGGCGGGACGGCGGCCCGGACTGGGCTCCTTTCGCGCTGAGGCGGCGGAAACGAACCCGTCCACAGGTCGGGCTGACGCAGGCGCAGCGTCGCACCAATCTGCAGGGTGCATTCGTGGTGCCGGCCGAGCGGGCACCGGCCATAGAGGGCCGGCGCGTCCTGCTGGTGGACGACGTGATGACCACCTCCGCCACCGCCAACGCCTCCGCGCGGGCGCTGCTGCGCGCCGGCGCCACGGCGGTCGACGTGCTTACGTTCGCGCGGGTTGTGAAAAGCACCTGATGCGCCATATTACGCTGGGTATCCGAGGTTCGGCACTGATGGCATCCGTCACGATCTACACGAAGGCGTTCTGCCCCTATTGCCACGACGCGAAGGCGCTGCTCGCCCGCAAGGGCGTCGCCTTCGAGGAACTCCCGGTGAGGTCGGGTTCCGATCAGGTCGCGATGGCGCAGCGCGCCGGGGGGCGCTCGACCGTACCACAGATTTTCATCGGCGACCGGCACGTGGGCGGCTGCGACGACCTCTACGCGCTAGATGCGCGCGGCGAACTCGATCCGCTGCTCGCGGCCTGAGAGGACGCAGCGTGACCGTCAAGTCGTTCACCGCCGCCTGCGTCCAGCTTCGCTCCGGACGTTCGCTCGCCGCCAACATCGATCACGTCGTGCCGCTGGTGCGGGAAGCGATCGCAGCCGGCGCCGATTACGTCCAGACGCCCGAGATGACCTCGCTGGTCGAGCGCGACAGGGAGAGCCTGTTCCGGCAGGTCGGCCCGGCCGACCGCGATCCGATGCTGTCGGCGCTGCGCGAGGTCGCGCGCGAGGGACGAATCTGGCTGCATCTGGGCTCGATGGCGACGCGCGCGGGCGACAGGATGGCCAACCGTGCTTTCCTGATCGGACCCGACGGTTCGGTCGCCGCGACCTACGACAAGATCCACCTGTTCGACGTCAATCTCTCCCAAAGCGAAACCTGGCGCGAGAGCAACACGTATACCGGCGGGAGCGAGGCGGTTGTCGCCCGGTTGCCTTGGGGAATGCTCGGGATGACGATCTGCTACGATCTGCGCTTCCCGCAGCTCTATCGCAGCCTGGCGGAAGCGGGGGCGGACATCCTGTCGACCCCGGCGTGCTTCACGCGGAAGACCGGCGAAGCCCATTGGAGCGTTCTCCAGCGGGCCCGAGCGATCGAGAACGGCGCGTTCATGATCTCGGCCGCACAGGCCGGCCTGCACGAGGACGGCCGCGAAACCTTCGGGCATTCGCTGATCGTCGATCCGTGGGGCCGGGTTCTGGCTGAAGCCGGCGCGGAGCCGGGCGTGATCCTCGCCAGCGTCGACGTTTCGGAGGTCGCCGCGGTCCGCGGCCGGATCATGTCGCTGGCCCACGGTCGCCCGTATGCCATGAACAGCCCTCCCTTGCCGGCGGGTCTGGCGGCCGAATGATCCGTTACAGCCTGGTCTGCGATCGGGCGCATGATTTCGAAAGCTGGTTTTCGTCGATCGAGGCCTTCGAGGAGCAGCAGCGTCGCGGGCTGCTCGATTGTCCCGTCTGCGGATCGGGCAAGGTCGACCGCGCGATCATGTCGCCGGGTATCGCCGGGCGGCGCGAGCCGGACGCGTCGCCCACCGGGCCGAGCCAGCCGGTCACGCTCGTCTCGGATCAGGACCGCGCGCTTCGCGACATGGTCCGCACCTTCCGGCAGCAGGTGATGGCGCAAACGGAGGACGTCGGCCGCGCCTTTGCCGACGAGGCCCGCAAGATCCATTATGGCGAAGCAGAGGCGCGATCGATCCGCGGCGAGGCGTCGCCGGACGATGCGAGGTCACTGGTAGAGGAAGGTATCGCCTTCCAGCCTTTGCCGACACTTCCCGACGACCGGAACTGACCGACGGGGTCAGCCCGGGCGCACCGCCGTGATCATGTAATTGACCGACAGATCGGACGAGAGCCGCCACGCGTCGGCCAGTGGATGGTACGTGACGCCCTGTTCCAGCGTCACGTCGAGCCCGGCCGAGACACAGGCCCTGCCGAGTTCGTCCGGCGTCACGAACCTGTGCCAAGAATGGGTGCCCACGGGCAGCCAGCGCAGCACAAACTCCGCACCGACGATCGCCAGCGCATAGGATCGCAGCGTCCGGTTGAGCGTGGCACACACGAAGAGGCCGCCCGGCCGGACCAGACCGGCGGCAGTCCGGACGAAACTGCCGACGTCCGGCACATGCTCGACCACCTCCATGGCGAGCACGACGTCGAAGCCTCGCCCTTCCGCTGCGACGATCTCGGCCGTCACCGCGCGATAGTCGACCTCGACGCCCGAGTGCCGGGCATGGATGCGTGCGACCTCGACGTTGGTCGGCGCGGGATCGATGCCGGTCACGGCGCAGCCGAGCCGGGTGAGCGGTTCGCACAGCAGGCCGCCGCCACAGCCGATGTCCAGCAGGTCCAGACCCTCGAACGGCCGGGTCGATCGCGGGTCGCGGCCGAAATGTCTGCCAATCGCGTCACGCAGGAACGACAGCCTGACCGGGTTGAAGCGGTGCAGCGGCCGCATCCTGCCGCGCGGATTCCACCAGTCGCGCGCCAGGGCGTCGAAGCGGGCCACTTCGCGCGAATCGACGGTTCGTCCGTGCTGGTCTGTCATGCTCGAATGGCCGCTGCCCCGCCGTCGGGCCCATTTGACAGGCCCCTCCCGCCCCGTCATATACCCGGCCGCTTCGTTCCAGCGCGAATTTCTCGACGCAGCGGCGTCGCGTCACAGCAGTTCCCGGCCGCTCCCCCGACACGGTCAGCGCCAAGGCACCAAGGGCATGGCATGAGCCGTCTCGCGATCCGGCCCCGTCTGGTCATAAAGTTCGGGGGCACGTCCGTCGCGAACGTCGAGCGCATCCGCAACGTGGCGAGGCACGTCAGGCGCGAGGTTGACTCCGGTCACGACGTCGCCGTGGTCGTGTCGGCGATGTCCGGGAAGACCAACGAACTCGTCGCTCTGTGCCGCGAGGCGGCCCCTCTGCATGACGAGCGGGAATATGATGCGGTCGTCGCCAGCGGCGAACAGGTGACCTCGGGACTTCTCGCGATCGTCCTCGCTGACATGGGCCTGCCGGCCCGTTCTTGGCAAGGCTGGCAGGTTCCGATCTGGGGCAGCGATGCCCACGCATCCGCGCGGATCGTCGGGATCGAGCCGACCGGTATCCTCGCCGGCTTCGCCGAACGCGGCGAGGTCGCGGTTGTTTCGGGCTTCCAGGGCATCCACCGCGAAACCAGCCGTATCGTCACGCTCGGGCGCGGCGGCTCCGATACCTCGGCGGTCGCTCTCGCCGCGGCACTCGACGCCATCCGCTGCGACATCTACACCGACGTGGACGGGGTCTACACGACCGACCCGCGTGTCGTTTCCAAGGCGAGGCGCATGGACCGCATCGCTTTCGAGGAAATGCTCGAGATGGCCTCGGCCGGTGCCAAGGTGCTGCAGGTCCGGTCCGTCGAGGTCGCGATGGCGCATAAGGTC
>CAZVMY010000059.1:3000-10427 GCA_964628955.1 uncultured Methylocystis sp. | reverse complement strand
CGACGAAGCGGATGCGCTTCACGGGCGGCCGGCCGCCCCAGTATTCGTCGAAGGCCTCGAGCACCAGCATGGAGTCGGGCCGGAACTCGACGACCTTGTACGCGCTGGTGGTCACCGGCTTGCGGGCCCAGTCGAGATAGCTCGCGGCCTCCTCCCAGCCGCGGCGGCTCAGGATGTTCGAGCCGTAGCGGGCGAGGCGGCCTTCCAGCGTCACGTCGGGCGTCGCGTTGTAGAAGCGCACGGTATAGCGGTCGACGGCCTCCACCCGGACGAGGTCGGGCCAGGAGCGGCGGGCGACGGCCGGGATCTCGGCCGGCAGTTCCTTGCCGGCGCGCGGCGTCGGAATGCGCTCGAAGGCCGCGATCGTCGTGCGGTTCTTGGCTTCCGTGTTGGCGAACATGCGCTCGCGGCCGAAGGAGAACACCACGTCGTCCGCGGTCATCTCGTCGCCGTTGTGGAACTTGACGCCCTGCCGCAGCTTCAGCTCGACCGTCTGGTCGTCGACGCGGCGCCATTCGGTGGCGAGTTCGGGGCGCGGCGAGAGATTGCCCAGCCAGTCGCGGCCGATAAGGCCCTCCCACATCGACGTGAAGAAGATGCGCTCGCCGACGTTTGACTGCTCGCGCATCGGATCGAGCGTGTTCGAGTTCGACACCTTCTGCACGGCGATCGTGATCGTCGGCCGGCTGTCGGCCTGGCCGATGGCGAAACGCGGCAGGCTCGCCGCGCCGAACGCGGCGGCGCCCATGCCGAGGGCGAGACGGCGGGAGGGGTGCGTCATGATCGTGGCTCCGTGGAACGGTTGCACCTCGGCCCGGTGGCCAGAGGTCCATACCTTTTCCGACTAGAGCCCCTGCGTGACGCGACGGAGAAGCTAATGTGACGAGCATGTCATGGAAGCGCCGCCACGCGCGATCGTGATGGCGCGTGCGCAGCCCGAACGGTCGGCGGAACGCCGGCGAGCAGCCCGCGCACCAGGACCCGACCCAACAAAAACGGCCCAACAAAAACGGCCCAACAAAAAAGCCGGCACGAGGCCGGCTGTTTTGTCAGCAATATCGATTCCAGGGAAATCTGGTGCCCAGAAGAGGACTCGAAACTTGGTGAGCCGGTTCTAAGCACTGAAAATAAAGAGGAATTCCGCTCTTGAAAACGACGTTGTGGGGAAGTGGTGTGGGAAAGTCAACAACGCTCACGGCGGGCGAAGGGCGCGAACCGAAGCGCGCGCCCCCCACTATCTGTCAGGCCGCTGGCGGAACCTCAGGGAACCGTTTGCCGGTCTTAATCTCGGAGACCCGTCCAGGGTTCACATCAAAGTCGGCGGCGATCCGGTTCAGGAACTCGCCGCTCCCGATGCGCCGCTTGATCGTAGCGGCGTCTGCCGGCGTGAGACGGCGAGAGGGTCGTCGCTTAGGCGGAGTTGGATGGTCATCGTTCGGAGGCATATAACGCAGTCCTTATGTATGACCCCGAGGCCAGTCTTGACAGCGAGTCCAAGTTGCGTAGTTTGCAATTGTCGTCTCGAAGTCACCGCGAGACCAGCCTCGGGATCGTATTGTGATGACGAAGGCCGGGCGTTAGAGCGCCCGGTTCTTCGACGATGCCGAACGACCCGGCATCACTGCAAGGTTTGGTGAAGCGTTATTCTTCCGTCAAGACAGTCGGTGTTGCTGTCCACCGCCAATCCCCAGCCTAAATTCGTATTGCGTATTTTTGAGGGGATATGATCGAGCCGAAGTGCGCGGTTATCCCCCGTCCCCATAGGCTGGTCTGCCTATGGGCGGCGGCGTCATTTCGGTGCGCTGGCTGATCTCTCGCGATCGATCTCGGCAAGCCACCGCAACCAGTTGGCGCCGTTGCTGACTAACAGGATGGCCAGTTGCAGCGGCGGCTGCGCCCCTGTGGCCGACTCGTGCCGGTAGAAGTGAACAGCCTCGATCCATTCAAGGAATGATAGGCTCGCCTTTTGAGTCGCATGGAATGCCGTTGCATCGCCGGCATTCAGCCGCTGCAAAAACGGATCGAGATGCTGCTTAACGAAAGACTTACTCAGGTTGATCGCAGATGGGAACATCATGCGGAAGAGGCCCTCAACCGCGGCGAAGTTGGCGCGGATCGCAGCCTTGCCGTCGGGAGGCGGCGTATCGAGCGCCGCATAGCCGGCCTCGAACTGTTCGCGGACTTTATCATATCTGGCGGCGGCAAGCGTGGAAATTGCAGCCGCACGATGAACCACAAACTCGCGATCGATCGAATAATGGACCCCGCCCCGATCATCGATCACATAGCAAGTATTCTCTTCCTCAAATATGCGACGAAGCTTTGGTATTGCCGCATCTCCATAACATTTTACGATCCCCGTAACTGTATCTAAGATATCTCGGATCTCTGATTTATTAAAAAAAGAATCCCAGTTTGGGTCGTAATCTCTGGATCCGGGAACATAAACGCCAAGTTCTGCTTCGATATATCTAGCCAAGCCATCTATTTTCAGCTCGCGAACCAGAAATCTGACGCGATTGCGCATCCGAGGACTATCCGGCATTGGCGTGCCCCGATCCATGTAAACCATGGAAAAGCGCTGCCCTATTGGAACGTCTTTCGACATTTCATCTGGACTCCCCTTCGTGATCGGCAAGATACCCGCCCGCTTGCTCGGGCGCATTCCGTTAACCCCCGCCATCCACCGGTATTGATTGGTCACGAGCGCGTCTTTACACGACAGACAACGTCAGTTGTCAGTTGTGTAGGAGCGTATCGGCCATGGCCACCGGGGACTTCGTCGCCTACTACCGCGTATCGACCGCTCGGCAGGGCCAGTCCGGCCTTGGACTTGAAGCGCAGCGGGCCAGCGTCATGACCTACCTCAACGGCGGGGCGTGGCGGCTGGTAGCCGAGTTCACTGAGGTTGAGAGCGGCAAGCGGGTCGACCGCCCGGAACTGGCGAAGGCGTTGGCTCGGTGCCGGGTGATGGGGGCGCGCCTCGTGGTGGCGAAGCTTGACCGTCTGGCCCGCAACGCGGCCTTCCTGCTGAGCTTGCGGGACGCTGGCGTCTCCTTCGTTGCGGCAGACATGCCCGACGCAAACGAGATGACCGTCGGTATCATGGCCGTGGTCGCCGAAGGGGAGGCGAGGGCCATATCACGACGGACCAAGGAGGCGCTGGCAGCGTCCAGGGCACGCGGCGTGAAGCTTGGCGGCTGGCGGGGAGGGCCGGCGGCGACCACGGCCATGCGGGAGAAGGCGGCTGCCGTGCGACGGGAGGCGGCGGCGGTGCGGGCCGGCGACCTCGCGGCGGTGATTGCGGACGTCCGTGTGGCAATCGGGCCGGACGCGGGCCTTTCGGCCGTGGCGAACGAACTGACCCGCCGCGGCATCCCGACGCCTTCAGGGCGGGGGACAGCATGGCAAGCGGTTCAGGTGCGGCGCGTCATGGACCGGGCCGGGACGGCGGCGGACTGAGGGCGGGAACCGACAGCGCCGCTCACCAAGGCCGGACCCCGTTCGTCTCGGTTGGGCAACCCAGACCTCGTGTCCTAGGATACAGACAACACAGGAACAGCATGATCTGCAGAGACACACTCAACTCTCTCTCCATCGACGACAGCTCCGAAGGTGTCATGCGTCTCGCCGACGCCGCCCCCTGCGGGCGCTAGAACTGGAGCCCCGTGACGCTCGTTCGGGTCGGGGCTATAGTCGCCGTCGACCTGCTGGATGATCCGGTCGGCGGAGAGCATGGTCGCGCGGCGGAACTCCTTGACGAGCATCGCACGGCTGTCGGCGTCGACCGCAAGGCCGCGACGGGCAAGCGCAGCGTCCACCGCATCGGCGAACAGCGTTTCGGCTAATCGATCCTTGGTGGCCTTGGGAAGGCCCGCGTCGTCGGGGAGAAGGGCCAGCGCGCCAATGCCGTGCATCTTCACTGCCGCCGACAGGACGGCTTCCAGCCGCGCCGGAGACGGTAGGCCGCCGAGACGGTCGCCGAAAGTGCGGACCTCGTCGACAGACGACAGGAGCCGGGACGAGCCGGCGGGGTCTTCCATGACGGCGACGCTTTCCCGGTAGAGATCGCCGGCAAGCGCAACCGCTTCCTTGTGCGAGAGCCGCCTTGGGCCGGACCTGACGCTGTCCCAATGCCGCATCAAGGCCGCGTGGGCCGCGGAGAAGCGAGCCTTTGCCAGCGGCGCGTCCTTTGTGCGCAGCGACATTTCGACGTGATGGCCGATCTTGACCGTCCTGAAGTCGTCGTCGAGCGGGAGAACGACGGTCCGACCTCTCACCTTGGCCGCAATATCCGACGGCGGCCGCTCTTTCAGAAAGAAGACGTGGGTCTTTGGATCGCGGTGCGGACTTGCCATCCGAAGTGCCATGTGGGGGACCGTTGTGGGGAAGTTGACCACACGGAACCCCTTGATCTTTCACATCTCTTTGATCCGGCGAGGGAAAGAGAGTGGTGCCCAGAAGAGGACTCGAACCTCCACGACTTGCATCACTGGTACCTGAAACCAGCGCGTCTACCAATTCCGCCATCTGGGCTTAGGCGCGCTGTTTGGCGGCAGTGGTGCGGCTTGTCAACACGTCTGAGTGCGGGTCGGAGTTCAGGCTGCAGCAAGACGTCGCCCCTGCGATCTTGCCGGAAGACGGGCCATGACCTCCTTGCGGCTCAAGGCCGTCCACGGCTCGCCTGTACACTGGTCGGTCGATTGACTATGCACCAGCAGCCGTCCGCCCCGGAGCCCGTCATGAGCATGTCAGCCCTGCCGTCGTCGCGCCTCGTCACGGTGTTCGGCGGGTCGGGTTTCGTCGGCCGTCATCTGGTCCGGGCGCTTGCCGCCGATGGCTGGCGGGTCCGGGTCGCGGTCAGGCGGCCCGACCTCGCGGGTCACCTGCAGCCGCAGGGCATCGTCGGCCAGATCATGCCCGTGCAGGCCAACCTGCGGTTTCCGGCCTCCGTCGCCCGGGCCGTCGAGGGTGCGCAGGCCGTGGTCAATCTGGTCGGCATCCTGCACGAGAGCGGTCGCCAGCGCTTCTCGATCGTGCAGGGCGAGGGGCCGGGACACGTGGCCGCGGCAGCGGTGCGCGCGGGAGTCGACCGGTTCGTTCAGGTCTCTGCGATCGGCGCGGACGCCGGTTCGCCTGCCGCCTACGCGCGCAGCAAGGCGGCGGGTGAGGCTGCCGTCCTCGCGGCCTTGCCCGGTGCCATGATCATGCGGCCATCGATCGTCTTCGGGCCGGAGGACGGGTTCTTCAATCGCTTCGCGGCGATGGCGCGTCTGTTGCCAGCACTGCCGCTCATCGGCGGCGGCGAAACGAAGTTCCAGCCCGTCTTCGTCGGCGACGTGGCGAGCGCGATCGCGCGTGCGCTCGACGGCGGGGCCAAGCCGGGCGCGACCTACGAACTGGGCGGCCCCGAAGTACGCAGCTTCCGTGAATTGCTCGAGTACATCCTGACGGTGACGCGGCGGCAGCGGCTGCTGGTTCCGCTGCCGTTCCCGATCGCCCGGTTGCAGGGGCGTCTGCTCGGCCTCCTGCCGAATCCGCCGCTTACCGAGGATCAGGTACTGATGCTGATGACCGACAACGTCGTCTCGGCCGAGGCGAAGGCCGCCGGCCGCACGCTGGAGGGGCTCGGAATCGCCGCCACCTCGATCGAAGCCGTCGTCCCGTCGTATCTCTACCGCTTCCGGAAGGCCGGACAGTTCGATCGCGCCCGGGCGATCTGACGTCGAGCCACCTGCCACCAGCCACCTTCGCTGTGGTTGGCAGCCCCCTTCAGCCGTAGCGGTGCAGTCCCGGCCCGTGCCGGTTCAGCCAGGCCTCGGCGCGCTCGACGTCGGGCGAGAGAGCCGCGACGTTTCGCCAGAAGCGCGGCGAGTGGTTCATCTCCAGCCGATGCGCGACTTCGTGCGCGGCGAGATAGTCCAGCACGAACGGCGGCGCGAGGATGAGCCGCCACGAGAAGGCGAGCGCGCCAGTCGACGAGCAGGAGCCCCAGCGGCTCACCGTGTCCTTGATGGAGATGCGCTTCAGCGTCACGCCGGCGGCCCGCGCGTGCCGGAGCGCGGCCGCTTCGAGATCGCGCCGGGCCTCGCGCCGGAGGAAATCGGCGACCCGGCGCGCGACGTGCCCGCGATCGCCCCCGACCGTCAGCCGCGGCGTTCCATCGGACTGTGCCTCGAGCCGGGCGCCGGCACGCGAGCCCGGATCATGGTCGATCACGTGATCGACGCCGCGGATCGGCACCAGCGCGCCGTGTTCGAAGGCGATCGGCGTCGGCAGCCGCGCCAGCCGCTGCGCGATCCAGCCGGCGTGAGCCAGCACGAACGCCCGCGCCGCCCGCAGGCTGCCGCGTTCAGGCATGGTGAGGACCGCTTCGCGCGACGCCGGCCGAACGCGAAGCGTATAGCGCCGTGCCGTTGCGGACCGCCGCAGGCCGACCGCATAGACCACACCGAGGTGCAGAACCTCGATCCTGTCGGTCTGCTCCTCGGGCTTACGGGCGAACAGGCTCCTCAGCATGCCGGGCATTCTAGCGGATTCGCCGCCGTTTCGACGGGTCGTGGTTACTCGGCAGCCATCGCGGTCGTCGTCACGCGGCGCGGACGGGCCTCGGTGCGATCGTGGGTGCGGATGAAGCCCGCGATCGCCGGTGCGATCTCGCGCTTGAAGCGGGAGCCGTTGAACACGCCGTAATGGCCGACCGCGGGTTGCAGGTGATAGAGCTGCTTCTCGGGCGGCAGATTGACGCACAGATCATGCGTGGCCTTGGTCTGCCCGACGCCGGAGATGTCGTCGTTCTCGCCTTCGACGGTCATCAGCGCGCACGTGCGGATCGCACCCAGATCGACCGGATGCTCGCGGTGCTTCATCTCGCCTTTCGGCAGAGCCTGACGCACGAACACGGTATCGACTGTCTGGAGGTAGAACTCGGCCGTAAGGTCCATCACGGCCAGATATTCATCATAGAAATCGCTGTGTTTCTCGACAGAATCGCCGTCCCCGTCAACGAGGTGCTTGTACATGTCCCAGTGGGCGTTCATGTGTCGATCGATATTCATCGCCATGAAGCCCGAAAGCTGCAGGAAGCCCGGATAGACCTCGCGCATCATCCCCGGATTGGGGAACGGAACCTTGACGATGCAGTTCTTGCGGAACCACGCGATGCCACGCTCTTCGGCCAGCTTGTTGACCGCGGTCGGGCTCCTCCGGGTGTCGATCGGCCCACCCATCAGGATCATGGAGCGCGGCGAGCGCTCGTCGTGCTCGGCCTCCATCCGGGCGACGGCAGCCACGACCGGCACGGCCGGCTGGCAGACCGCCATGACGTGGACATCGGGTCCCAGAACGTGAAGCATGTCGATCACGTAGTCGATGTAGTCGTCGAGATCGAACGGCCCGACGGCCAGCGGCACCATCCGGGCATCGAC